>JAAXQF010000476.1 GCA_012974435.1 Desulfuromonadales bacterium
CGAAATTGCAGTTGGTTCAACCGCTATCGTTTGGTGATACGGTATTATGTTATCACAGAAAAATCAAGCAGCTGATACTTGGACGTTATTGCAGATATCACAAGTTCGCCTGATGTTTGAATATGTTGGAGATACCACAGGTTTCAGAACAACCCCCTAAACCCCAATAAATGGTGGTAGTTCGAAAAATGAAAATGCGGGTTTGAAATGACAATCCACATTAATGGCTCTGTGGGACAACTATATATCTTTTGGATAATCACAAAATCGGAAGGTCATAGTTTAGTATGATTCTGAAGTTTACGATGTCTCGCGCATTCGGACCGTGCTGATTAAGAACCGCACCGCGGAATCGGAGCCAAAGAGATTCAAAAGGTCCTTTCTTGAAACGGTAGTCCACAGTGAGATCAAATTCATCCTGGTCTGGCGATGCGGCTGGACCTGAGTCCGGGGTATTACCTCTGGCGTAGTCAACGAAAGCACTGAGTCCATCTATTCCCACAAATCTGAAATCGTAAGAAAGCCCTGTTCGCCAGGCGTCCTCGCCAGCCCGGTCGAACTTCGATTCCATGAGCGAAACATAACTTGGAGTTCCGCCATAGGGCCTCCGAATGCGCCTGTCATCGTCTGTCGAGCTAAAAGCGAAACTCATAATAGCCCCCTGGTAGCTTAATGCTACTGTAGCTCCAAATACAGAAGTACTAAATACCCCATCCAGCTCATCTCCAACGCTTCGCTGATCTGTGTACTGAGCCGAAAGGCCGATTTCCATCTCCTCTGTTAGATTCCAAACCCCGGTGGCTTCGGCATAAGAGGTGTTCCACAAATCCCAGGAGTATTGACTAATAACACCGATATAGATATCTTCTGTAAAGGAATAGCTGGCGCCTCCCATAGTAAGGCCTTTGTCAGTATCAGGAAAGCCTGCGACCTCGGACATGTAGCGAAATTCCGATGAGCTGCGTGTCTTCATTTTGGTAACATGAGAGACAATGAAATCTATATTATGAATTGATTTCCCATCAAGGGTATATGCCTCGAAGGTATTAGGGACCATGCGGCTGTCATCTTTGTTAATATAAGGTAGTTCTAAGCTCTGTCGATATAGCCGAAGATTGATACCTTCAGCGATTCGGGCTCGCAAATAGGCCTGGCCCAAGACAGAGAATCCCTCTTGTCCGGGCTTGAGCAGGAGAGTACCATCCCTATCTTCGGGACCGTAAAGCTTTTGCGAAGTGTAGCCTACTCCACCAACTTTTAAGAGGTCTTTCCACCAACCTGATTCGTATTCCAACCATCCGCCTAAGGCCCAAGCCTCATTTTTTTTGATTTCCGCAATTTCACTAACAAAATAATAGGAGCGGATGTGCAAGTTAAGGTTTGTGTCTCGCCAAAAGGGTGGTAGAGTCCCCATTTTTTGTTTTAATTCAGGAAAAAAAGGGGGCGGCTGAATTGCTTTTTTAGGTTGTAACTCTTCCAGCGGGCTTCTTTGGTCCCTAATCGAATCGGCAGCTGGACTTTCATTAGCAATATAATTTGGCCGGGCTGCCATAACCCTATCTATGTCAAACAGCGAAATCAGGATGGTTAGTAAGATCAGTATTGCCGAGAGACGATAGTTATTTATAGGAGTTATACTCATTGGGCCTGCAAAGAGTTTGGATATTGAGATTATCTGCAAAAAACCGAAATTTATAAAAACCTTTGTTTACTATCTAAAAATCAACCTGAAGGCTGTTTCACCGATTGCAGATATCGCAAGTGTATCCGAAAGTATATATGTTGGAGAAATCACAGGTTTCACAGTAGATACCATCACTACAACATCTTGTGTGTCCATACAAACAAGAAAAGCGTGAAAAGTTATCATTAATTCACGCTAATTCACGCTTTCCATGTGACAAGTCCTGGTCAAAATAAACAGAAATCGGCTAAAGCCCTATGGCAGGGCAAACACCCCACCATAAGGCATACATTTAGAGTAATCACTCTGTTCTTACCCAATGACAATCACGGGATATAATTGTTGGGTTTAGACCTTGCATCCTACCCAACCAACATTTCTTTAACACTACTGTCCAGCGGCCCGTGCGGTTTCCATTTGCTTGATGATCCTGTCCAAACTAAAACTACACGGCTCTTGCCGCTTCCGTTAACGTGCGCCGGGCGACATCATCTTCTCCACCACCTGTTTAAGGCTGAAACGCGCTGGTTTCTGGCTCCGCGAGCCGTTACTTGTCGCCCGCGCCTTTGGATATCGCTTCCATCACGCGGTCGAGGTTGAAGCTACCGGGCTTCTGGCGCGGCGGAAATTCGCGGAAGCTCTGCAGCCACTGACCGATATAGGCACCGGCAGGCGCGAACATAAACATATGATCGACCCACCAGTGGTCATAGTCTATCGTTTCATCAAAGGCGAGCTCGAAAGGATCCATGCGCAAATTAGTCAGCATCGGCGCACGCAGACTGGTATATGGATTCCGCCAGACGTCGATTCCATGGGCATCTTGCATCATGAAAGTCGCCTTCCAGTTCTTGTAGCGCAGGGCCGCAACGCTGCCATCGTCGGTCCAGTAGAGGAACTCTTCGCGCGGCCACTCGGCGGTCTCACCCTTGAATGCGGGCAGCAGGTTGTAGCCGTCGAGGTGAACCTTGTATTTCATTTTCCCGACTTTTTTGCCCTTCAGCAGATCTTTTTTCACATTAGGATCACCAGCTGCCGCGAGCAACGTGGGCAGCATGTCTTCGTGGGATCCGATGTCGTTGATAACGGTGCCGGGCTTGATGACACCGGGCCAGCGAATCGCGGTCGGCACGCGGAAGCCGCCTTCCCATTGTGTGGCCTTTTCGTTGCGAAACATTGTCGTGCCGCCGTCAGGCCAGCTGAATACTTCCGCGCCGTTGTCGGTGGAATACATGACGATGGTGTTGTCTTCGATCCCCAGCTCCTTGAGCTTGGCGAGCAACTGGCCGACCATCGCGTCATGCTCGACCATGCCGTCGGCGTAAACGCCGAGACCGGTCTTGCCCTGCGATTCCTTTTTCAGGTGCGTCCAGATGTGCATGCGAGTGCTGTTCCACCAGACGAAGAATGGTTTTTTGTCCTTAACGGCCTTGTCCATGAACTTCAGCGCCCCAGTGGTGACTTCTTCGTCCACCGTTTCCATGCGCTTCCTGGTCAACGGGCCGGTATCTACGACCTTCTGCCCACCTTTACCATCAGCCCAGCTGTGAATCACGCCGCGCGGGCCGAACTTCTTTTTGAACTCCGGATCTTTCGGGTAGTCTGGATGCTCCGGCTCCTCCTCGGCATTCAAGTGATAGAGATTGCCGAAGAATTCGTCGAAACCGTGATTGGTCGGCAGCATCTCGTCTCGGTCGCCGAGGTGGTTTTTGCCAAACTGGCCGGTCACGTAACCCTTTTCCTTGAGCAGTACTGCGATGGTCGGATCTTCCTTTTTCATCCCTTCAGGAGCACCAGGCAGTCCGACCTTGGTCAGTCCGGTGCGCATTGGTGACTGGCCGGTGATGAATGCTGCACGGCCGGCTGTACAACTCTGCTGGCCGTACCAGTCAGTGAACATCGCGCCTTCCGCTGCGATGCGGTCAATGTTGGGCGTCTTGTAACCCATCATGCCATGGTTATAGGCACTGACATTGAACCAGCCGATGTCATCACCCCAGATGATGAGGATGTTGGGTTTGTCCTTGGCTGCAAAAGCTGCCGGGCAAACCATGCACAGCCCCAGCAGGGCCACCACTGCCACTGTAAACGTTTTCCATGAAATCATTCTTTTCATTTTTCGTCCTCCTTATACCTTTGGGTTAGCAACTATTTCACTTTTACAATTTCTGTTGGTTTGCATTCCTCATGCGGCGCAGCCGCTGAGTATAAAATATCAGAACGATCTTATCTGGGGAACAAAAACTGGAGCGTCCAGCTCATGGACCAGTCAGGGGCGCCATCCGGTTTTTCGACATTGTAATAGGCTTCAAGTTTTGTATTCATTTTCTGGCTGCCGATGGCAAACATCTTACCTGCGCCACCGCCCAGCGGTATGGTCCAGCGATTACCGGAATCCGCCTGCCAGTTCGCGGTAATGATCATATCGGTGATCAAATACCAACCGTTATCAAGGTTGTAATTTATAAAAGGTTCAAGGAGCAGTTGATTGACGCTTGCACGGTCTGAATCACCCGCAAATGACCAAAGCTGTCTGCCGAGCAGACCCATGGTCCACGGCTTGGGCTGTATAAGGA
>JAAXQF010000318.1 GCA_012974435.1 Desulfuromonadales bacterium
CCGGGAACAGTCCCTGTGGTTTTCCAGTCTCCAGACCCCGCAGTTAACCAGCCTCCAACTCAACTCAAGAGTCACATCGCGTGGTCACACGTCTATCGATCAGGTAGTTGCTACCGGGTAAACTCTTCACATAATCCTTGATCTCTGTAGCAACCTGAGCGATCTCAATAGGCGACGTAAAGGACCGCTTTACATCAGAGACAACCGCAATCGAAATCGACATGATCGAAAAACGCCTCTTCACGCCGTACCGATCGGTCCCTTCGACAAAACCATTCTCGAGGTCATCGGCATGATAGTAATCAGGGATCAGGCTGTCGAACTCACTAATAATGGCGTTGCAAACCTGTTCGACGATCTCAGGTGAAGTGATCAGGACGAAATCATCGCCACCAATGTGACCAACAAAATCTTGAGTTTCTGCATATTCGTCTTTAGCACGATAGAGGACCTCACCGGTCATTTTGATCAGGTCACTGCCTTTGGCATAGCCGTATCTGTCGTTATAAGCCTTGAAGTCATCAAGATCGATATAACAGAGCGCAAACTTCTCACCGTGGTCCATCTTGCCCTGCAACACCTGTTCAATGGCCATATTGCCCGGCAGTCTTGTCAGTGGACTGGCATCAAGATAGCGTTGTTGGCTATCCTTGATCTTCAGCATCATCTCCTGGATTTCCCGGTCGAGACCATCACTTGCACTGAGAAATTCACTGGGAGTCATTTCATCGAGGACAACGTCGCCAAGGTGTTTGGTGGCACGGCGCAAACGATCCATAATCTTAGAAGCCTGATGAACCGCAAACGCCATAGCGGCAGTCACGAGGAAACTGATCAGAATGTAACGAATAAGCTTTAAGTGCATACCAATCCAGACGTTACGCCAGCGTAAGGTTACAGAACTATGGAGTGGCCTGTTCGGAGACTTCTTCCTTGAACCAGCGATCAAACCAGGTGCGATGATCTTTCTCAGAAAGCATTTTCAGATCATTGGGGCCGAGCCATACTCCACCACAGTTGACACATTTATCCAGGGGAACGCCCCTGAACTCCTTCGCTTCGATAGGATCGCCACATTTCGGGCAGCGACCAAGACAGTATTGACGGATCAGTTTTTCGCGCGTTTCGGTCTTGATTTTCTCAATCAAAACCTTTTCCAGATCATGAAAGTATTTATTCTCTAAGGCTTTTTTTCGCTCTTCCCATGCGTCTGTCATAGTGGCACCTCCAAGGATTGACTGTTTTACCAATTATAACAAGCATTTGAATGCCGGCAACAAGTCTCACCCACTAAGTTCAAATTGACCCGCACCGTAGGTTGCGCCTTTACCAATCCCAAGCAGAGAGGCCACAGCAAAAACCCAGTAAAGATCCTGCAGGGCGTCCCCGCTAACAGACATCTCTCCAACGAAACCACCGACAGACAAGCCCTGTCGGCCAGGTAACAATCGCCAATCTGACCAACTCATACCGGTAGCGACGGCTTCAAGTTTATCAATGAGTTCAAGAAGCGTAGCAGGATCGTCAAGGACTTCAAGTTGACAGTGAGTGTGCAACATTGATGTCGTTCGTCGTAACATAAACGGAAAGATTTTCCGCAGCGAAGGCTTCCTCAAAGGTTTGCCATTAACCATGAGCCGGGTCGGCGTTGTAAACCTTAATTGAACCTGTTTCTGAACTTGCCCCTGACGCAGCAACCAGGACAAGGGTTGGACAGAACAGGCCAGAGCCTCAAGAGGTTCATACTGCCGCCACACGGGACTCTCTGCTTGACCTGGCGCCACATTAAGGAGTTCAACAACCTCAAAACGGCCCTCACCGGCAACAAGGCCGAGTTTGCCAATATGAATCAGGCTGCGCAGAAATTCGTGTATTAGCGGTATGCCTGTGCCAATAAAAAGCACTTCCAGAGCAAATCGATCGTCAATAGAGAGGAGTTCCTTCTGCATGACCGGCATACTGATGACGAATGCCGGCGCCGGTTTTTGAAACTTGCGCAGCGCAACCGGATCAGTGCTTAAAGAAGGTTGAAAAAGAGCACGCCATTGGCTTAATGCCAACGTATCCTGAGGATCGAAAAGTTGCCTTCCTGCAGTTCGAAGAAGTCGCCCAAGACCAAGAATATCAGCAGGTTGCAAGACACAAGGGGATTGCATTTCAATGACGAAACGAACCTTGACGATGTCAACATCCAGTAACTTGTCGGGCCATTCCGGTATAAAGAAATCGTTTTCAGGGGCCATTGCAGGTTATTGTAGTCCTTGTATAATTCTGTTAAAGTCCGCGCAAACGTTGACCTCACTCAATCGGCGTCGCTTGCAACATGTATAAACAACATTTTGCAACGTCTGCGCCAGAAATGCCAAATATATCATGATGAAATTTGAACTGCTCGCCAAAGACAAGGGAACCCGCGCCCGTCGCGGACGCGTTACAACTCCACACGGAGTGATCGAAACGCCGATCTTCATGCCCGTCGGCACTCATGGCGCCCTCAAGGCGATGACGCCTGCACAGGTTGACGACGCCGGAGCCCAGATCATCCTCTCCAATACCTACCATCTGCACCTTAAACCCGGTGAAGCTCTGGTTGAGAAGGCCGGTGGCCTGCATAAGTTTATGAACTGGCCGAAACCGATCCTCACCGACAGCGGCGGTTTCCAGGTTTTCTCCCTGCCTAAAAAAGAGATCACCGACACCGGGGTCTTTTTCAAACATGAGGTTAATGGCGACCGCATTTTCCTTGGCCCCAAAGAAGCGACCGGCATCCAGAACCGGCTTGGTGCTGACATCATCATGGCCTTCGACGAATGCATCCCCTACCCGGCCACTCACGACTACGCCCGCAAATCCATTCGTAAAACCTTGAACTGGGCAGAGCAATGTCTTAAAGCCCACAGTCGTGAAGATCAGGCTCTGTTCGGCATCGTGCAGGGCAGCATTTATGATGACCTGCGTCGTGATTGTGCATTGGCACTCAAGGAGATGGATTTCCCGGGTTACGCCGTAGGCGGTGTCAGCGTCGGTGAAGGGCTGGAGTTACTGAAAAAGGTTGTCGACTATACAGAACCCTTCTTGCCCGAGGATAAACCCAGGTACCTGATGGGAGTTGGTTTACCCGAAGATATTCTCGAAAGCATCGAGCGCGGCATGGATATGTTCGATTGCGTCATCCCAACCCGCTACGCGCGCAGCGCCACCCTCTTCACCCGTCGTGGCAAGATTCGTCTGACCAACCGCCGCTACCGCCGGGACTTCTTTCCGGTCGATGCCTCATGCAGTTGTTACTGTTGCACAAATTTCACCAGGGCCTATCTGCACCATCTTTTCAATGCCAACGAAGTGCTTTCCGCCACCCTGGCGGCCATCCACAACGTCCGTTTCTACCTCGACATGGTTGCAGGTGCGAGAGAGGCAATCGAAGCAAACAACTACAGCGACTTCAAGACCGACTTCCTCGGTGAGTATTTACGTGATGACGGCAAACCGGGCCATTGACCCTGCCCCTCTCGGCCAGGATGAATGAACTACCACGCTGCAAGCGACAGGGCATCAGTAAGTAAACAAAGGTTAGGCTTGTACAAAAAAACTTTCGCCACAGAGCCACAGAGGACACAGAGATGACCAAAAGCTCTCTACTTTTCTCTGTGCCCTCTGTGCCTCGAGTGAGAGAAACGAACGGGTGGCAAAAAGTATTTGTCTCTTCTAAGCAAGCATCGGGGAATACAATCCACTCTTCCGATTGAATTATGTCTAATGAATCCCGCATACCCATCATTGACGTCGAACTGGCCAAGCGTCTGCATAAAGCCCTCACGGCTTCATCAGATGAGCTTTTCCAGGTTCTGACTGACCCGGACATGCAGGTTCTGCGTTCTACCTTCAAGAACCAGAACATCAACGAAGACCACCTGCTGACCCTGCTCAAGAGACGTGACCTCACAGAAGATCTGCTTAAATCGATCTATCAACTGGACATATCGAAACGCAGCCACCGACTGCAGGTTGCCCTGGTCAAGAATCCGGGCACGCCTGGACCTGTCGCGCTGGCACTACTGCCCTATCTTCATCTCTTTGAACTGGTTGACCTCTGCATAATTCCCGGGGTAACACCGGATCAGAAGTTTGGCGCAGAACGCGCCATCCTGCAGCGCCTGCCAACCACAGAACTCGGCAACAAAATGACCCTGGCAAGAAGAGCCACCGCGACGGTTGTCGGGGCAATCCTTAAGGAAGGCAACGCACGACTCGTTGAAATTTGTCTCGGCAGCCCACGCCTGCGTGAAGTCGACATTCTTCAGTTCATCAACAGCGCCGCAGCGTCCCCGGAGACCATCTCCATGGTGGCAAGGCATTCAAAGTGGAAATCACGTCCTAATCTGAAGCTGGCCATTCTCAAGAACAGCCGAACTCCGGCAGTATGGTTCACACTCTACCTGCCTCAACTACGCACACCGGACGTTCGCAACCTGCTCGCATCTCGCCGTCTCAGTCCGTCACAGAAGAAGCTTGTCCAAAATGAGCTCAAAAAGCGTGGTGCGGGGGGATAACTAAACCGATAGGATCAAAAACCATATTCAACGCGGAGACGCGAAGACGCAGAGAAAAATTCTTGGTGTCTTTGCGTTAATGATTTGAGCCGCTTGTACTTTATCTTTTCGAGAGGGCTTAAAAACAAAACGGGTCTATAAAACAAACAACGGGAATACGTCTTTACACCAAAACAGTAAGAACTGAGATCAAAAGACCAC
>JAAXQF010000322.1 GCA_012974435.1 Desulfuromonadales bacterium
AGATGTGTATAAGAGACAGCAATTTGGCCAGGTTGACCTGCTCCAGGTTGTTCTGACGGATCATGGCAGTAATCTCTTCAATGTACTCTTCCCCACGCTGAGAATAATTGATCAGCCCTTTGGAAAGCGCTGCGCCTGTTACCGGCTTCCCCATTTTCCGTAATTCAGCTCTGATCCCACGGAACTTTCGGTAGGCGCCGTTACGGTTAAGATTGTTCATGTAGCTGCGAATCGATTGATAGATGCTGGCGAATACTCGAACCTCGTAAATTTCACCTGCGGGGCGTCCGGCGGGAACGAGCCCCGTGCCGGGCTTGAAGGTCCATTCTCCAAAGAGATTGTTTCCCATCTGTGCAAATCTGGACGTTCCCCAAGCCGATTCGTTGGCGGCCTGAGCCAGAACCAGGGCAGGGGGGATCGTGTCAATCCGGTGGAGAAGCTGTCTGCGGGCTCGATGGTCAGTTAGCGGCCGCCCGCGAAGACCGTAACGTTTGGCTATGATGTGAATGCGCTCAGGGTCGCCGGCCTCTTTGGCCCTGGCTTGGTGCCTGGCAAGTATTTGCTGGATTTCTTGACGTTCCTGGCTGATCTCCTGATTCGCAAGAAGAGCCATCGGCAAGAGGGCCATGAAAAAGGTTTTTTTCTTGGTTCTTATATTGACCGAGCTGTTGATGTCTTCAGGGATTTGCTCAAGGATAAGTGGAGGGATGTCACTGTCAAGGGACATCCATGCGTAGTCCAGGGTCTGAAAAAAAGCGCGTAAGCCTGCGATTGTCTCTGGCTTTATGACCGGGGCTGTCTTAGCGGTAATCTGTTGTGCAGCAATGGCCTCTCCGTGAGGGCAGCCGGTGAGTGAGAGCAGCAGGCATGTGGCGAGTAGCCTAGACAAGCGTGGTATGATTGTCGGGACGGTAGACATCTGCTATCCAGGGTTATAGTTTTTGTTGCCAACTATGATCCAAGCTCCCGCATGATTATATCATGCTTGTTTTCAGACCGACAAGTTCTCATCAGGAGGTGACACAATGAAATCATATCGAAAAGAGCTCTGGTTTGAGATAGAGAACCGCAGAGGATTTATCAATATTACCTCACAGATCAACTCCTGCCTGGTTGAGAGTGGTATACAGGAGGGTCTTGTCCTCTGTAACGCCATGCACATTACGGCTTCGGTATTTATTAATGACGATGAAAGAGGCCTTCATCATGATTTTGAGCGCTGGCTGGAGCAGCTCGCACCCCACGAGCCGCTGAGTCTTTATGAACATAACAGAACGGGTGAGGATAACGGTGATGGACATTTAAAGCGTACAATCATGGGACGCGAGGTGGTCGTAGCCGTGACGGGTGGGCAGCTTGATTTCGGGCCTTGGGAGCAGATTTTTTATGGTGAGTTTGATGGTCGAAGGCGGAAACGTGTCCTGGTGAAAATTATTGGCGAATAGAACATGACTCATCAATATATTTACAGGCTATCTAGAACATCGTTTATCTTCTTGTATTTGTTGAGGCTTTGCCTATAATTAAAGATACTTTAGTACCTTCTTAACAATGGAGGACGGCGCCATGAATGCATCCATAGTTTTCGGATTGTTCGCGCTTTATGTCGCATCCATCTCTCTCTACCTGGTTCTCGCTGGACGGCAAGATTCTTTGCTGGAAATCCTTCGGCTTTTCTGGGGCCGCACGCTTGGCCGTGCCTTTTATTTTATTGTAAATGTTGGTCTGCCCCTCGTTCTTTGCGTTGTTTGTCTTGGTTGGGGGGTGCGGCAGTACGATCCTGCTCTTGCCACGTATGATATTCACAGTTCTCTACAATTGAACGTTGAATCTTACCGTGATTTGAGGTCGCTTCAGCAGTCTGAACAAATTCCAGAAACGATTGATATCGTCTACGGAGCTTGATCTTTCTTCTCATTATCTTGACAATCTCAAGTATCGTTACTATCTTCCTTCCGGACTTTAACATTGTCAGGGAGGTTTTTTTATGACAGAGCAGGGCACAATTTCAATTCATACGGATAATATCTTTCCGATCATCAAGAAATGGCTTTACAGCGAAAAAGAGATCTTTCTTCGTGAACTCGTCTCCAATGCCGTTGATGCGATCCACAAGTTGCAACATGTCACTCTTATGGAGAGTCTGCAGGTTGCAGATGATTACCGTATCGACGTTCTGCTGGACAAAGACAAAAAGACTTTAACGATTAAAGATAACGGCATCGGCATGAATGCTGATGAGATCCGTCGTTACATCAACCAGATCGCATTTTCATCTGCGGAAGATTTTGTCGAGAAATTTAAGAACCTGGAAGACAAAAGCCAGATTATTGGCCACTTTGGCCTCGGTTTTTACTCGGCCTTTATGGTTGCAAAGAAGGTGGAGATACGCTCACTCAGCTATCAGGAGGGCTCTGTTGGTGCACACTGGACATGTGACGGATCGACTAGCTATGAGCTCGCTGAAATAGAAAAGGCCGACCGGGGTACGGAAATCATCCTTTCCCTGGAAGATGACGAACTTGAATTCCTCGAGCCTGTACGTGTCCGTGGAGTTTTAACCCGTTACTGCAATTTCCTACCTGTTGCAATCTACCTGGAAGATGAGGTCGTCAATGATCAGAATCCTCTCTGGACGCGCATGGCCTCTGAACTTAGTGATGAGGAGTATAAAGAGTTTTACAAGAAGCTTTATCCTTTTTCAGAGGAGCCTCTGTTTTGGATTCACCTCAATATTGATTTCCCTTTCAACCTGAAGGGTATTCTCTACTTCCCGAAATTGAACAATGAGTTTGATGTGACCAAAAGTCACATCAAACTGTTTTGCAATCAGGTCTTTGTCAGTGACAACTGTGCTGAATTGATCCCGGAATTCCTTACCCCTCTGCAAGGGTGTCTTGATGCCCCGGACCTTCCGCTTAACGTCTCACGCAGTTACTTACAGAACGAGCCACAGGTTCGTAAAATCCGTGACGTTATTGCCAGTCGTGTTGCGGGCAAAATGCTTGAACTCGACAAGCAGGATCGTACCGCCTTCTCTTCGATCTGGGCCGACATCCATACTTTTGCCAAGTTCGGCATGATGAAGGACGACAAGTTCTACGAAAAACTTAAGGATCACACGCTCTTCGCTGTGAGCGGCTCTGAAGAGTGGACCACTCTGCCTGAATACCTGGAGAACAGTTCCGCTGCAGAGGCAACAACTGTCTATTACACCAACGACGAGGTGGCGCAGGCCACTTACCTGAAACTGTTCAAGGCTCAGGGGGTTGATGTCCTGGTCCTTGATACCCAGATCGATTCGCACTTCATTCAGTTCCTGGAAATGAAAAACTCGGAGGTCAAGTTTGCCAGGGTCGATGCCGATGTCACACAGAACCTGATCGAACAGGAGGCTGCAAGTGAGCTGATCGACGGGGAGGACGGCAAGACACGTGATGAGCGCATTGTCGATGTGTTTAAAAGGTCTTTGCCGGATGAGGAGTTCGATGCGCGTGTGGAGAGACTCAAGGATAATTCAGTTCCTGCCATGGCTCTTTTCTCGGAGCAGGACCGTCGTTTTCAGGAGATGACCCGTTCCATGGGCAAAGATATCCCTTTGCCTGGCAATGCGCCTTCGCTGCTGATTAACGGGGCCAGCCCGGTTGTGCAGAACATTCTTGACCTTGATGCCAAGCAGAAGATTGAAGATGTCGAGTTGCTGGTCGCACAGGTTTATGACCTGGCCATGTTGACTTGTCGTGCGTTTGATCAGGATCGCATGGCACGTTTTCTGGATCGCAGCAATCAACTGCTCTCCAGGGTGAATGTTGAAGCTGCTGATAAAGAGTAGCCTGGTATGTTTTCTCCGTTTCAAATGAAAAAAAGGACCCTTTCAGGGCCCCTTAGATTGTTGACAAACCCCACATTGAATTGATGTGGGGTTTGTTTTTATCTGTCTGACTGGTTAAGTATTTCTGTATTTTTTCGGTAGTCTCAGAGCAACAGAGCGTTAACCTGTTGTTCTTTAAGTCTTTGTTGAAAACCAAAAGCAGAACCGGCGGGTCGCGTCCCGCCAAACGCCTTACTTTTGTCCAGACGGCGACAAAAGTAAGCAAAAACGCCTAGCTCCTAGCAGCCTGTTGATGAGATGGTCTCCCCCCGCTTCACTAAACGGCGTCAATGCGCCAGAATGGAGAGAAAGCAACTTTCCATTAACAAGAAGCGAGG
>JAAXQF010000472.1 GCA_012974435.1 Desulfuromonadales bacterium
AGATGTGTATAAGAGACAGGTCCCCAACCCCCGTTTCCTGCACGTTTCCACAGATGAAGTCTACGGTTCTCTGGGTGACACAGGTCTATTCAAAGAGACGACCCCCTACGATCCACGTTCTCCCTATTCTGCAAGCAAAGCCTCATCTGACCACCTGGTCAGCGCCTATCACCACACGTATGGCCTACCAGTACTTATCACCAACTGTTCTAACAATTACGGCCCTTACCAATTTCCGGAAAAGCTTATTCCTTTGATCATTAATAACGCACTGAACGGTAAAGATTTACCGGTCTACGGTGACGGTAAAAATGTTCGTGACTGGCTCTATGTCGTTGATCATTGTACTGCCATTCTCAAGGTTCTCGAAAAGGGTCGGGTCGGTGAGACATATAATGTTGGTGGTAACAGCGAAAAACAAAATATTGAGGTCGTGCAGACAATCTGCGATGTCCTTGACGAGCAGGTCGGTTTGTTGCCGGATAGCAAGGTACGCAGAAGCCTGATCAAGTTTGTTAAGGATCGTGCCGGTCATGATCGCCGCTATGCAATCGATGCGACCAAGATCAAGGAAGAACTTGGTTGGGAACCTTCTGTGACTTTCGAAGACGGCATTCGCACGACCATCGAGTGGTATCTTAATAACGACGCGTGGATGGCAGGGGTCCTGGATGGCTCTTATCAGGATTATTATGCCGGGATGTATGATGGCCGCTGATTCACGACATGCGGGGTTGCAGATTGCCCTAATCGGTGCGAATGGCATGTTGGCAGGGATGATCCGTGAGCGTGCGCCGCATGATTGTAACTTTCATCTGTTTGATCTGCCTGGTTTTGACTTGAATGATCGAAGCCAAGTTGTTGATGTGTTGAGCTCTTTGGCTCCTGACGTTATTATCAACTGCGCGGCATTTACAAATGTTGATGGGGCAGAGACTGAGCATGACCTGGCTATGGCTGTTAACGGCACTGCGGTTGGCTTCCTGGTAGAGGCCGCTCAAGACGTTGATGCGACCTTGGTCCACGTCTCGACCGATTATGTGTTTGATGGACAGGCTACGATTCCTTATGTTGAGAGTGACCTGCCGAATCCGCAATCAGCTTATGGCAGAACCAAACTGGCGGGTGAGCAGGCGATAATCAATAGTGACCTTGAAAAGTATTTTATTGTCAGAACCAGTTGGCTTTACGGACCCGGTGGCAACAACTTCGTCGAAACGATCTTGCGTCTGGCAGCAGAGAGAGAAGAACTTCGGATTATTTCTGATCAGGTTGGCTCGCCGACTTATACGGCTGATTTGGCCGATGCAGTTTTCTGTTTGCTTGCAGCATCTGCCAGCCCCCAACCCCCAGTCTCCAGCCCCTATGGTCTTTACCATTTTGCAAATGAAGGAAGCTGCAGTTGGTACGAATTTGCTTGTGCAATCGTTGAGGAAGCACAAAAGTGTGCTTTGTCTCTTAAGGTGCAAAAAATTCATCCTATAGCTACCGAAGACTATCCTTTGCCAGCGAAGCGTCCAGCTAATTCGGTTTTTGATAAACATAAATATAAAGCAGCGACCGGAGTAGATATCCCTGGTTGGCGTGATAGCTTGAACGCTTATTTTTTGCGACGTGAAGCCAGACCGTAAGGAGTTTAAAAGAATGCAAGGTATTAATAAAGGTATTGTTCTTGCTGGAGGCGCCGGTAGTCGTCTCTACCCCTTGACGCTGGTAGCCAGCAAACAGCTGCAGCCGGTTTATGACAAGCCGATGATCTATTACCCCTTGTCCACGCTTATGATGGCGGGGATAAAAGATGTTTTGATTATTTCCACTCCGCAGGATACTCCACGCTTTGAAGCATTGCTGGGCGATGGCCGCCGCTGGGGTGTTAACCTTTCCTATAAGGTGCAGCCAGAACCGAAAGGGATCGCTCAGGCGTTCCTTGTCGGAGAAGAATTTATTGATAACGAAAATGTTGCTCTTATCCTTGGAGACAATATTTTTTACGGAAAAATGGACTTTGATATAACGGCCTCTGAGTTTACTGATGGAGCTATGGTTTTCGGCTATCCGGTTCATGACCCTGAGCGATACGGCGTTGTTGAATTCGACAGAGAGGGCAAAGTCATCAGCATTGAGGAGAAACCCACTAAACCGAAATCTCACTATGCTATTCCAGGACTTTATCTGTATGACAAAAACGTAGTCAGTGTTACTAAATCGTTAAAACCTTCAGTCCGGGGTGAGCTTGAGATCACTGATGTCAACAAGGCCTATCATGATCAGGGCAAGCTAAGAGTCGAGAATCTCGGGCGCGGGATAGCCTGGTTGGACACTGGCACACATGAAAGCCTTCTCGAAGCTAGCCATTTTATTGGCACCCTTGAGGCCCGCCAAGGTCTCAAGATTGCCTGTCTTGAGGAGATTGCTCTCCATCAAGGGTTTATCAACAAGCAGGAAATGGAGAACGTGATTGCAGCGACACCACCCTCAAGCTATCGTTCATACTTAGAGAGAGTTTTACGCGAATACTAAGTTCGCCCAGAAAGAGTTTTTATGCCTATAGATATTATTCCAACAAGTCTTTCAGAGGTCCTTCTGATCAAGCCTCGTGTCTTTGGCGATTCGCGAGGTTTCTTCTTTGAATCGTTCAATAAGCGTGACTGGCTCGAAGCCACGGGTGTTGACTGCGATTTTGTTCAGGATAATCATTCTCAATCAACCAAAGGCGTTTTGCGCGGATTACATTATCAGTTGCCACCGGCAGCTCAAGGAAAGCTTATCCGCGTTCTTGCCGGCGAGATATTCGACGTCGCTGTTGATATTAGATATGATTCGTCGACCTTTGGTCATTGGGTAGGGCACCGGTTGTCTTCTGAAAACAAAATGCAAATGTGGGTGCCTGAAGGGTTTGCACACGGGTTTTTAGTGCTGAGTCCTGTTGCTGAAGTTCATTATAAGGCGACAAATTATTATGCCCCAGAACAAGAAAGAAGCATTGCTTGGAATGATGCCTCGTTAGCGATAGAATGGCCAATAACTGCCGATCTTTCTCTTTCTGAGAAAGATTTAAAGGCACCATTACTGACTGAAAATGATTGTCTTCAGGTCGATTGGACTTAACTTGGTTGTATTGCCCAAATGTTCGCACTTGATTAATTCTTATCGTCAGGTATTCAATGTGGAGATTACATGTCACTAAACAGCATGACAGGTTACGGCAAAGGTGAGTCGGTGTGTGACGGTCTCACGGTCACAGTTGAGCTCAAGTCGGTGAATCATCGCTACGCTGACATTTCTGTCAAGATGCCTCGCAGTTTGCTGGCTCTGGAGAATAGCTTACGGAAGCGACTCGCTCAGGCTCTGAAACGCGGCAAGATTGATGTTTACGTCAATTACGAGTTGACGGGTGATAGCTTGGCAGCACCGCAACTCAATGTTGAGCTGGCGGCTGCTTATAAGAAGATCCTGAATGAGATGCGCCAAGAGCTCGGCCTGGCCGGTGAGACGACTGCTGAGTATATCGCCAACCAGAAGGATGTGATTCAGGTTAAAGAAGCGGAACTCGATGAGAAGGCCTTGCAGAAGTGCCTCTTTGCCGCTCTTGAAAATGGTTTGGAGCAACTGCTGGCAATGCGCCGTGCAGAAGGGGAAGAGACCCGGCTGGATCTGGAAGCACGTCTGCAAGCAGCCGAGGCACTGCTGGTGAAGGTAGTAGAAAGGGCTCCGCATGTTCCGCTTGAGTGGCAGGAGAAATTGACGGAACGTCTGGCACGTTTACAACAGGGCATCGAAATGGATCCGCAACGTGTTGCCCAGGAAATCGCGGTGTTTACCGATCGCTGTGATGTCAGCGAAGAGATCGCCCGTTTCAAGAGCCACCTGATTCAGTTTCGCGCCCTCTACGAAGACAGTGAGCCGGTTGGTCGTCGAATGGATTTCCTTGTTCAGGAATTGAACCGGGAGGTCAATACCATGGGTTCGAAGTCGAACGATGCCGAGCTGACCAATTCGGTTGTCGGTATGAAGTCTGAACTCGAAAAAATTCGTGAACAGGTTCAGAATATGGAGTGAATCTGGGGCTGGGGACTGACAGAATACGAACAAAAATTGAAAACATTAATAACTCTTCAAAGGATTCATTATTATGAAGAAGGTTGCACTAATCACTGGGGTAACAGGACAGGACGG
>JAAXQF010000199.1 GCA_012974435.1 Desulfuromonadales bacterium
CTTATTGATAGAGACATATAGGAAGACAAAACTTTGGCCACCAGGGTTCAATTCTTGGTGTCCTTTTCTCTTCACGGCAACTGATCAAAAAAGCCCCGCTCTCGGAGGGGGTACGGAGCAGGGCAAGTTCTCTGTGCCTTAAAAGGAGGGAAATGCAAAGGCAGCAGAGTTGTTTAACTCATAACACTCTTTGAAGTGTTGTCTACCGATAGAGTCGGAATCTTTCCTATAAGTCACCATTTACAGCTCAAATTAGCCCCTACCCGTTTTCCCACTAGCCGGTGTACAAAGGTGTTGAAAACTGACAACTCCTGTAATTCCATAGGGTTGCCTGTTTATGGCTCAAACAGGAAAACCCTGCAATCTCATTAGGTTGAAGGGTTTTCCTGTTTTTTCAACACCTTTGTACACCGGCTAGTGCTTTTGCGGATCGGGGCTTTCCTATAAAGTATTACTGCAAGTCATTCTCAGAAGTGCTAGGGATATTCAATAGACCAAAGATCAACACAGGAAGAAAAGAGAGCAACATCTGAAAGCCGTTTCCCTCCGAGGGCGGTCCTTTCTACATCACCACCAAAAACCCAACACAAGTTAGCAACATCATAACCCGATGACCAATTCTGCCAATCCGGTTGAGAGAGTACTGTCGGTTCAGGCTACTTAGCAGATGCCAGGAAAAAGCTGTTCCTGCGATCAAAGCAGAGGGGTGAAAAAGTGCAGGGTGCCGAGTTCAATGATGAAAAGATTCGGGTCGAGCCACCGGTCAGCAATGCATGCTCACCAAAAGTGTCGCCAGGGGTGAGCTCCGCAAGCGAGTGCTGCTTGCCGTTTTCCTCTTTGAGAATCGCAGCCACCTGCCCAGAGAGGAGGAAGTAGAGTGCTTCGGATACTTCACCCTGGTGCAGTATGACGTCGCCTTGCTCATGTTCTACAAGACAGAGGTGCTTGCGCAATGCTTCAAGACGCCGGTCGTCGATACCATCGAGAATCTGGATTGTGTGTAGTTCGTCGAGACTGCAGACCGGGTTCTGGATTTTTTCAGGAATCATGATGGCTCTTTGAGCAAGAAGAATGCCGTGCACAGTGAGTTCGGCAGCGCAGATAAATACCAGGCCAGCGGTTTTGCATATCGACCTTATGGTCAGGATAATGCTTTTTGCTGGACAGAATGACACAAAAACGACTATGGACTTGATGTCTCTGTGCCACGACAGGAGAAGTCCCTTGATCCACAATGAACATGGCGGTATTGTGATTATTCATTATATTTATTGTTATGTTATCGGTGCACAGACACCGCATCATTTCGCGAGGCCCTACTTCCCATGTCATCTCAAATAAGTTCTGGCCAGACCCTGCATGAGGTCTTCGGTTACAGTGAATTCCGGCCCCAGCAGGGCGAGATTGTCGAAGCCCTGATCGCCGGTCAAGATGCTTTTGTCCTGATGCCGACCGGCGGCGGAAAGTCGCTCTGTTACCAGATACCCGCACTGCATCGAGATGGTGTTGCCATTGTCGTCTCACCCCTGATTTCTTTGATGAAAGACCAGGTCGACGCCCTGGTTGCCAACGGTGTGCGTGCAGCCTTCTACAACTCTTCTCTCAAGGCGGAAGAGTCGCGTCAGGTGCTGGCTCAGCTGCATGCCGGAGAGCTTGATCTGTTGTACGTGGCTCCGGAGCGCCTGCTCAGTGACGGTTTTCTTGATCGGCTCAGAAGTATGACAGTCGCTCTCTTTGCCGTCGATGAAGCCCACTGTGTCTCCCAATGGGGACACGATTTCCGGCCTGAATATGTTCAGCTGGGTCAATTACGCAAACACTTCCCCGATGTGCCGATGATTGGTCTGACCGCAACGGCTGACCCGCAGACTCGTCAGGATGTGCTGCAGCGATTGGGCCTTGAGCACGCGCAATGCTTTATCAGTGGCTTTGATCGACCGAATATCCGTTACACAGTGGTTGAGAAGAAGAAGCCTTTTGATCAGCTGACGGAGTTTCTCGCTGATCATCAGCAGGAAGCCGGTATCGTCTATGCGCTCTCGCGCAAGCGGGTTGAAGAAGTGGCCGAGCGACTGGCGGCGACCGGCCTCAAGGCGCGTGCCTACCATGCCGGCCTTGGAGCTAAGGAGCGCAAGAAAGTCCAGGAGATGTTTTTGCGCGATGATATCCAGATTGTCGTGGCGACGGTCGCTTTTGGCATGGGTATCGACAAGCCGAATGTACGCTTTGTCGTGCATTACGATCTGCCGAAGAATATCGAAAGCTATTACCAGGAAACAGGACGTTCCGGTCGTGACAGCCTGCCAGCAGAGGCCTTGCTACTGTTCGGCTATGGCGATATAGCCATCAGTCGTGGCTTGATTGAGAAGAGCAACAATTCGGAGCAGAAGCGCATCGAGTTACACAAGTTGCAGGCAATGGTCGGCTTCGGTGAAGCCCAGACCTGCCGGCGTAAGGTACTGCTCGGTTATTTTGGTGAGCGGCTCGAAGAGGATTGCGGCAACTGTGATGTTTGTCTGAATCCACCGGAAACCTACGATGCCACGGTCGATGCACAGAAAGCGCTCTCCTGTGTCTTCCGGGTCGGCCAGAGGTTCGGTGTCGGACACGTGGTCGATGTGTTGCGAGGAGCCCAAACCCAGAGGGTTCTTGATCTGGGGCACGATAAGCTCTCTACCTACGGCATAGGTGCCGAGAAAGTTGCAGATGCCTGGAGTAGCCTGATCCGCCAATTGATTCACCGCGGTTACCTGGTGCAGGATGTGGCCAGTTACTCTGTGCTGAAATTAACCGAGGCCGCTCGACCGTTACTGCGCGGTGAAGAACAGTTGGTCCTGGCCAAACCGCGCATCCGGGTCAAGACTTTGCAGAAGAAAGGGCGAGCTCAGGTTGGCGACTTTGATTACGATGATGATCTGTTCGACGTCTTGCGCATTCGCCGCAAACGTCTGGCCGATGAAGCTGGCGTGCCGCCTTATGTGATCTTTGGTGATGCAACCCTTGCCGAGATGGCGACCAAAATGCCGACCGATGAAGCTGCCATGCTGGAGATCAATGGTGTCGGCAAGCATAAGTTGAAGCGCTTCGGTAATGAATTCATTGACGAGATTATCGGTTACATGTGTCGCTAATCTTCAGACGTTGTGATAATCAGGTTTATTAAAAAAGGCGATGCTGTGCGGCATCGCCTTTTTGTATGAAAATCATCTCTGCTTAGTGAGGCAGGTGCTGGATGGTCCGGCGTATCCAGGCCAGGCGATTCTTTTTCGGCACTGCAAAGTCAAGCTTGATTGGCAGGCTTTCGCGAACCGTCGTTTCGATTCTGGCTTCTTCGGGAATCCAGTCAGATGCCTGATGAGCCATGTCATCATAGGTGGTTTCACGAAGACTCTGGAAAAGGGCTTTTGCAGCTTTGGTCATCATTAATGGTAGGATAGTCATGGTTTAGCCTCATTCTTTAAAAGTTCCCAGAGCCCAAAGATTAACGAAGACAGTGGGTAAGTTGTTAAGTAATGGTAAGACCACTTGTTGTTCTCGTCAATAGGGTGTTTTTTGTAAAATACTGTTTTTAAAAGAGAAGGAGCCTCGGAAGCCCTGAAAAGTAAAGGGTTTTGGGTGTGAGGTTTTTTTGAAAAAAGTGTAAAAAAATACCCTTTGTTGGTTTTTGAGACACTGTCTTTGGTGTATTCGCTATTTTTTGTACGAAAAGACTTGCCGCTGGTCTTTGTATTAAAGTAAATCTTGGTTATTAAATTGCGTTGTGTGCATCGATAATTTGTGAAGTTTGTGTAAAAATTAAGACGTTGCAAAGTCACCAATCTTAAATATAGGGAGATTTAAAAATGCGACATTTCGGAAAGCTTCTAGTTTGTTCTTTTATGGTTTGCCTCTTCCCTCTGTTGGGAGTGGCTGCTGCCGAACTTGAAATCCTATCAGTCAAGGTTGAAAAAGTTCCTGTGCTTGATGGTGCCGTTATGGATTCTGCCTGGCAGGGGGTGAAGCCGGTAACAGTTAAAGACTCCGCCTCGGGAATAAATATCTTGATCCGTTCTGTTTATACTGCAGACCAGGTTTTTTTCCTGGTGCAATTTCCCGATACGGCGAAGAACTTTTTGCACAAGCCCTGGATCTGGGACGCTACCGAAAAAAAATACGAGACAGGCCCGCACCGTGAGGATACCTTCGTATTCAAGTGGAACATGATGGACCATGATGTAAATTTGTCAAATTTCTCTGATGACGATTATCGAGCAGATGTCTGGTATTGGAAAGCGAATCGAACCAATCCTGCCGGTTATGCTGACGATAAGTCCCAGGTCTTAGGTGCACAGCCCATCAAGAAATCAACTGAGTTAACCAGCATGAGCGGCAAAGCACGTCATCTGGGTCGTTACAGCGATGCCGGCAAGGCCGCCTATAAAGAACTTAAAACGCTCACCGAGTACCAAGGTGACCTGGCGGACCGTTATCCTGTCTCCACACCTGAAGGAAGCCGGGCTGATGTGCATGCCAAGGGCACATGGAATGGTGGGTTCCGTACGATTGAATATGCACGGGCTTTGAATACCGGTCATGAGGATGACCTGCAATTTGAGCCAGCCTCGGGCAAAGCTTACCTGTTCGGTGTTTCGATTTTCAGTCTCTACGGCAGGCCTCATATTGAGAATAGCCCGAACTACTACGGCCGTGGCCGGATTTCTGAGCCTTTGCGGTTGAAGTTTCAGTAAATAGGTATTATTGGCCTGGGAAAGGGCCGAGGCAGTAATGCTTTGGCCCTTTTTTGTTGGGCACCACATTTTCTAGTAAAGCTTTCCCCCCTTGTCTCGGTCTACCCTTAATCCAGTGTTGCGCTCCTGAACGGTGCTTTAGCTTTTGTACGTACGAAAATACAAACAAAAAGTCACACGAAGGTAGAGTTTATATCCATGTAGCTCTTCTAAGACAATGGCAACTTTCGTTGACACTCATAACCGGGACGCCTAAAATAACCTCTTTTGCAAACAATGAGGCTCCCCTTGAAGCAGAAAACAATCTACAGCTGTCAGCAGTGCGGCCTGCAGAGCCCCAAATGGCTCGGTAAATGTCCCGATTGTGGCCAATGGAATTCCCTGGTTGAAGAGACTGTGACCATTGCTAAAAAGGGCGGCAAGATCGTTCCTCTGCGCTCAGAAAGTAAACCGGTACGTCTGGCCGAGGTCTCTTCGACTGACGAAGATCGTTTGCATTGCGGTATCGCTGAATTTGACCGGGTGCTTGGTGGCGGTGTTGTGCCCGGTTCCTTCACCCTGATCGGTGGCGACCCCGGTATCGGCAAGTCGACCCTGCTGCTGCAGGCGGCTGGACGCTGGACCAAGGCGGGCCCTGTTCTTTACGTGACCGCAGAAGAGTCGACCCGCCAGGTCAAGCTGCGTGCGGGGCGTCTGGGAGTGGTGGCGGAAGATCTCTACCTGTTGGCAGAGACTTCACTGGAAGGCGCCCTTGAACGGGTCAGAGAGCTGAAGCCCGCCTTTCTTGTGATTGATTCAATCCAGACGGTTTTTACTGCGGCTCTGGAATCGGCTCCGGGCAGCGTCAGTCAGGTCCGCGAATGTGCTGCACGTCTGATGCATCTGGCCAAGGGGGAGGATATTCCGACCTTCATCGTTGGACATGTGACCAAGGATGGTTCGATTGCCGGTCCGCGCATGCTCGAACATATGGTCGATACGGTGCTTTATTTCGAAGGTGATGCCGGACACCCTTACCGGATCCTGCGAGCGGTGAAAAACCGCTTCGGCTCAACCAACGAGATCGGTGTTTTTGAAATGAAGGATGCCGGCTTGAGCGAAGTTACGAATCCTTCGGAGCTGTTTCTGGCTGAACGTCCTGAAGATGCTGCCGGAAGTATCGTTGTTCCCGCCATTGAAGGCACAAGACCGATCCTGGTGGAGTTGCAGGCGCTGGTCTCTGGCACTGCTCAAGGTAATCCACGGCGTACAGCGATGGGGATAGATTCCAACCGGGTGTCGCTGTTGGTGGCGGTGCTGGAAAAGAAGGTGGGTTACTCGCTTTTGGCCCAGGATATTTTTGTTAATATCGCTGGAGGTGTGCGTCTTGCTGAGCCGGCTGTCGATCTCGGTGTGGTTGCGGCTCTGGCTTCGAGTCATCTCAATCGGCCGATCGATCAACGCACCGTGATCTTTGGCGAAGTTGGCCTGACCGGGGAAGTGCGTGCCGTCTCCCGTCCAGAGATGCGGGTGAATGAAGCGGCCCGGCTCGGTTTCAACTGCTGTCTGCTACCGGCAGGAAACCTGAAAAACCTTGAGAAGCCAAAAGGAATCAAATTGATCGGTGTGCGCAGTGCCGCTGAGGCAATGGAATATTTGTTTAATTAACGTAGCGCGTGGTGGGTACCGCGTGGCGCGAAAAATACTGAGCGATAGGTCTTTTTGACTATAAATTTTATGTAGGGGCGAGATCCCGGCTCCTCAAGATTCTCCCGCGCCACGCGCCACGCGCCACGCGCCACAAAAGCGAGGAACGAGCGATGAGTGAACTGACTCATTTCGATAGCGAAGGTAAGGCAATCATGGTGGACGTGGGTGAGAAAGAGAACACCCGCAGGGTCGCTGTTGCCCGTGGTGAAGTAAGGATGCAACCGGAAACTCTGGCGCGTATTCTTGAGAACAGGGTGGAGAAGGGTGACGTCTTCGCGGTGGCCCGCCTGGCGGGTATCATGGCGGCCAAGAAAACCTCTGACCTGATTCCTCTTTGTCATCCTTTGCTGATCAATAGTGTGACTGTTGAGTTTACTCCTGACCAGGACAATGCAAGTATCGGCCTCGAGGCTTGCGTCAAGGTCAATGGCCAGACCGGCGTGGAGATGGAAGCCTTGACGGCTGTCTCGGTCGCTGCTCTGACGATTTATGATATGTGCAAGGCTGTTGATAAAGCTATGACGATTGATTGTGTGCGACTGGCGGAAAAAAAAGGTGGCCGCAGCGGTCACTTTGTTAACCCAGGAGAATCGACCAAGTGAACCCGACACGGACCTTTATGATTCGCCGGGCCTTTGTTGTCCCGATGGCGTTGGTCATTCTTCTAACAGCCGTTTTGCTGGTCGTCTGCCTCGTGCAGGGCCAGGCAATTGCCAAGCTGATTATTCTGGCCGCCCTGATCATGCCCCTGGTGGTGCTCTTTGTAGAAACTGCGTTCCGTCGTGTTGTCGTTGACCAGGAGGGCGTGACCGCTTTTCGGCCTTTTCGGCAGCGGCGTGTGTTGTTTTCCGATGTAACTGAACTGGATTCGGTTCGAGTTCGCAGTCGGGTGTTTATGACGCTGTCAGCAGGGCCTGACGAATTTTTGATAATTTCCAACTCCTATCAGGGATTTCCCGCTTTGGTAGAGGGTCTGATTGCTGCTGTTCCCGAAGGATGCGTAACCGAAGAAACCCAGCAGTTGGCGAAGCAACCGCCTCTCAGGCATGCTGATGTTTTTACTGCCTGGTTTGCCGTTGTTGCTTTAGTCTATGTTCTGATTGCTCAGTTCAGATGATGGACAGGCATTTAAGTTGACTTGTTGATCAAATTCATTTAATTTGTGCCCGTTCAGTTAAGGAGTTTTTTATGAATAAAAAGAAGTTGGAGGAGTTCCAAGGGCTCCTTCAGGAACAGATGGATCAGTTGTTACATGATGCCGGCAAGACGGTTTCAGAGATGACTGACGAAAAGACCAACTTTCCCGATCCTACTGATCGTGCATCGTTGGAGTCTGATCGTAATTTCGAATTGCGCATCCGTGATCGCGAGCGCCGCTTAATTGGCAAGATCCGCGAGGCGCTCGATCGTATTGAAGCCGGAGACTTTGGTGAATGCGAAGATTGCGGCGACCAGATCGGTGACGCACGCCTGAAGGCAAGACCGGTCACCACCTTGTGCATCGAGTGTAAGACTGAGCAGGAGCGCCAGGAAAAAATCGGCTGATCCACCAGTCTTCACCGGCAGACAGGAGGAGGTCATGCCGGTCGAACAATCTGAACCACTTAACGACACAGAGACCTCGAAACAGGACCTCTCTGTTATAGATTTTTCTTCAATACTTCCTCGCTTATCTCTTAAGGCCGGGCTGACATCTTTTATGTCTGTCGGCCTTTTTCTTGTTTTGCTCAGTCGTTTTAGTCTCCCTCTGGTTCATATACTGGTCGAAATCTCCAGCATTATACTGTTAGCCGCAGTGTTTCTGATCGGATGGAATACCAGGCAACTGGTGCGCAGGCAGTTCTTTCTGGTACTGGCTGTCGGTTTGTTTGCTGCAGAGCTGGTTGATCTCCTGCTGGTGTTAACTTCCAAAAGCTTGCCGATTGCCTCTGTTCTCAGCCCCGACATGGCAACTCAATTGTGGTTGATCGCGAGAACTCTAGGTGCTTTTGCTTTCCTCTGCGCGATTCTTAGCCTGGGGCGTAAAGATTATTTTACCGACAAGGAATGGCTGTTTGGGTTCCTGCTAAGTGGCCTTGGCTGCCTGGTTTTGGTGTGGCCGCTTGAAATTTTCCCGTCCTGTATTGTTGAGGAACAAGGCTTCTCTACCTTCAAGGTGAGTTTTGAATATACCATCATCGGCTTGCTCTGCCTGTCGGCCTTTCTGCTTTTGTTTCGTGACCAATACCTGACTCAACATCTCACTGTGTTGTTCTCCCTTGCTCTTTTCATGACTGCCTTGTCGGAGCTTATAGTCACTTTTGATACAGGTGACTATGACTTCATGCATTTACTCGGTCACTATTGCAAGCTGGGTAGTGCTGTCCTCATTTACTATGTCGTGGTTGAAGGAACACTACGCTCGCCTTTTGCGACTCTTTTCAAAGATGTCGAACAATCCTACGAAGAGTTGAACCAGGAACTGCAGCGACGTGTGTTTGCCGAAAGACAGCAGGAAGTTGCCCATCAGGAAGCTTCGACGCTCTACCGGATGTCCAGGGCCATGCACAGCACACTCAACCTGGATGAGTTGGCCCACCTGACGCTCTCAGCCGCAACGGGCGTCGAGGCAGGTGGTTTCGAAAGGGCAACCCTTTTTACAGTCAACAAACGCACCGGCATGCTTCAGGGGATGTTGGGGGTCTCACTCGATATGGCTTCTTTTGTCCTGCCGGCGGGAGAGAATTCCCTGGCGTGGGATCAGTTGCATCTGGATGAGCAGTCTCGCGAAGCGCAGCGGAGAGATACGTTCAACCAAAAAGTGGTCAAACAGCGTCTGCCTCTCAACGCTGATGATAATGCACTGGCCAAAGCCTTTCTCTCTGAACAAGTCGTTCTGGTGCCCGACCCTGGCGGAGAACCGGCAGGTGGTCGTCTGCTCTCGGAATCACTTGATCTGGGTCCCTATGCCTGTGCCCCGTTAGCCGGGCGTGACCAAATTCTCGGCGTTCTGCTCGTTGATAACCCCTTTAGCGGGCAGGAAATTCCCCCGACGCGTAAACGCTTTCTGGAACTTTTTGCCAGCCAGGCTGGTTCGGCTCTGGGCAATGCCAGCTTGGTGAAGCGCTTGGAGATGGCTCACGCTAATTTGCAGGACGTCCAAGAACAACTGATTCATGGTGAGAAGATGGCCGTTCTCGGCGAGATGGCCGCACAAGTCGCCCATGAACTGCGTAACCCACTGGTTTCCATCGGCGGTTTTGCTCAGCGCCTCGCCAAACAAGAGCTTCAAGAGCCGAAAGCAAACGAATACGCCGCCATTATTGCTCGCGAGGTCAAGCGCATGGAGGAGATGCTCGGCAACATACTCTCTTTCAGCAGGAAGCAGCTGGTCTGTTTTGAAGAGTGCAATCTAAGGAGTGTTTTACAAGAGGTCTTTGATCTCGAATACGACCAATGTCAACGGCAGAAGGTTGAGTTTGATTGTGTTTTTGATCAGAACCTTCCTGAGATTCTCGGCGATTATCGTCAATTGCGCCAGGTCTTCCTGAACCTGATAATCAACGCCCGGCAGGTGATGAGCGATGGAGGTGTTCTGACTGTTGGTGCCAGGGTGGGGACTTTACGCGGCGATAGAGCAGTGGTAGTCGAAGTTAAGGATACCGGGGGGGGGATCAGGCCCGAAGTGATGCGTAATATCTTCAATCCATTTTTCTCGACATTTGCCAAAGGAACCGGGCTGGGGCTTTCTATTTCTCACCGGATTATTGAGCATCATCACGGTCAGATTGAGGTCGTCAACAGTGAAAAAGGTGCGCGCTTTATTGTTTCATTACCAGTGGTGCCGCCGGTCGGGGCTTCGCATACTCCTGCCGGGAGAGATAAGGCAGGCTGAACTCGGATATTTTGAAATCGTCAATCAAGCCATTCCAAAACCCCAAAGCAGCCCCACTACGACAAACACGGCAGGCAGAAGATTCCCCACCGGCAGTCGCTTAATACCCATAAGATCAATAGCAATGGCGACAATCAGTAAACCACCGACAGCATTCATTTCGGTAATAACCGGTTCGGTGAGAATGGTTTCAGCAAGCTCAGCGACCAAGGAGATGCCACCCTGATAAAGCAAGAGTGGGATTACAGAAAAAATGACACCAATGCCGAGAGCTGAAGTCAGGGCGATGGAGGCTACACCATCGAGAGCAGCCTTGGCGTAAAGAATTGTCGGGGGTCCTCCCAGACCGTCTTGCAGCGCACCCATGATCGCCATGGCGCCGACGCAATAAAGCAGGCTGGCGGTTACAAAGCCTTCTGCGATTTTGCCCATTCCCGAGAAACGTTTCTGTAGACGCTCACCAAACTCTTCCAGCCGTTTTTCTATGCCGATCATCTCGCCGAGCAGGCCACCAAAGATCAGCCCACCGATGACGATCATGAGCTGCTTGCTTTGCAGTGCGAGTTGCAGGCCGATCAGAAGCACCGCCAGACCCAGTCCGATCATCAGGGTTTGACGCATCCTGGCCGAGAGGTAGCGACCGGCCAATCGGCCGATCAGACAGCCGGCGACCACTGCGGCGATGTTAACAAGAGTTCCCTGCAATATCATGCATTTACCTCAAAGCTTGTGGGTATAAGTCCAGACATCCAGCATGGTTAATTGCGATATTCAAGGTCGCCCTTTTGGCTCCCAGGCTGATTCAGAAGCGTCTGGAGGCGGAGCCAAGAATAAAAGCAGGGCACATCAATTTATGCCCTGCTTGCTCTTTCCCGGTATCGATGGACTTTATTTCTGTTGCAGCTGGTCCGCCAGAGCGTTGATTTCGGCACGAAGCTCTTCGGGAAGTTCTCCCTGGCTCATCAATCTCTGGACCTGTTCGGAGGCTTCCTTACGCCAGCCTTTCGCTAGGTAGACCTGGGAAATGCGAAGTAGCCAGCGCGGATTGTCGCGTTCCTGACGCATCGCACCTTTAAAGGATTCGAGGGCCCGGTCGAAGTCCTTGCCGCGGCGTAGCCAGAATTCAGCCAGCAAGGGGTGTGCTCCTCCGCCACAACCACCACTCGGAATGCGCATCAGTAAAGCTTCCGCTTCATCGAAGCGTTCCGCCTGTTCCTGGAGTTGGGCACAGAGAGAAATCAGGCCGGGATCCGTGATGCCTTCGTCGAGGGCTTTAAGCCCTGCAGCTAGAGCAGGTCCCAGTTCTCTGCGCTGAGCGTGTAATTCAGCCAGCCGACCCCATGAGTAGCCGACAAAGCGCTCTACAGCGAGGTTCTGTTTAAGCGCTTTCTCCATTTCATCAATGCGCCCGGTTGCGGCTAGAACTTCGACCAGGGCATCGAAAGCCGGGAAAAGGTCTGGTTCGACGGTCAAGGCGGCTTGCAGATCTTGACGTGCTTTTTTGAGTTGGTCAGCGCGGATCATCAGCGCGCCACGTTCAAAGAGGAAGAGGGCGTTACGTTCGCCATTAGGAACCTTTGTCAATAGCTCCATGGCCCGTTTGTCTTCACCGTCTTGAACGGCCAGCCAGGCTTGGCGAAACTCCATGCCGGCAGTCAGGTAGCGATTTGCCAGATCGGGGGGCATGGTGGCCAGAAGCAATTCCAGGCGGGCTTCTTCGTCAAGGTCCATTTCCTGCGGATCAATCTCTGGACCTGTGTCTGAAGAACAGCTGCTGTTGCAACCGGCATGGATAGCCGGGCCGTCATTGTCTTCGGATACGTCTTCTTTGGGTAGCTCACCACGGTCCAGAGCGATCAACGCATCTTCGGCGCTCTTGCGTAGCTCTACTGAGCGGGCCTGCCCAATCGCCAGTTGGTAATCTTCACGAGCACGCAACAGATTTCCCGACTTTTGTGCCCATGTTCCTTCTTCAAGGTTGATTTTTGCAAGAGCATCGCCGGCCCGCTCTTCCCACTTGCCGACCTCGGCAAGGAGAGCGTCCTCCACCTCAACACGATCAATCCTTTTTGCTGCGCTCAATACACCCGCCCAATCCTGACGGCTAAAGAGTTGACGCATCTCTTCTACAGGGTCTTTCTTGCTGAACATCTTCTTTAAAAAACTCATTTATCCTGACCTCTCAATGGATTTTCTTGGATGATTGAACATCTTCACGAAGAAAGTGTCAACCATGTAAACCAAAATCAAAAATTAACCCTGCGAAAGGGATCGAAGGGACATTGGTCGCAGGTTGCCTGATAAGCGTGAGAAACTGCCTGTGAACCTTGCTCCAAAGCCACATATGGTGTATAAGCCGATGATTCAACAACACTTTAACCAGGGATTATCCTTATGAGCGAAGATACCAAAAAAATCATCTACTCGATGATGGGCGTCAACAAGAGCTACAACAGCCAGAAAATCATCAAGGATATTTCCCTTTCCTACTACTACGGCGCCAAAATCGGCGTACTCGGTCTTAACGGCTCGGGTAAGTCGACCTTGCTCAGGATCATGGCCGGGATCGACAAGGACTTTAACGGTGAGTCGATGCTTTCCGACGGCTACAGCGTTGGTTTCCTCGAGCAGGAGCCGTTGATTGATTGCACCAAGACTGTGCGCGAAGTGGTCGAAGAGGGTGTTCAGGAAACGGTTGACCTGCTCAAAGAATTTGAAGAGATTAACGAAGCTTTTGCCGATCCTGATGCCGATATGGAAAAACTCTGTGATCGCCAGGCAGTGGTGCAGGATAAGCTCGATGCACTCGATGCCTGGGAACTTGATTCCAAGCTTGACCACGCTATGGACGCCCTGCGCTGCCCTCCGGGAGATTCCAAGGTGGGCGTCCTCTCCGGCGGTGAAAAGCGTCGCGTCGCACTCTGCCGGTTGCTGCTGCAAAAACCTGATATCTTGTTGCTTGATGAGCCGACTAATCATCTTGACGCTGAAACTGTTGGCTGGCTGGAGCAGCATCTGCAGCGTTATGAAGGCACTATCATCGCGGTCACTCACGATCGCTATTTCCTCGACAACGTGGCCGGCTGGATTCTTGAACTCGACCGTGGCCAAGGCATCCCTTGGAAGGGCAACTACTCGAGTTGGCTCGAGCAGAAGTCTGAGCGTCTGCGCAAAGAAGAGAAAGCCGAAAGCAATCGCCAGAAGACACTCAAGCACGAGCTTGAATGGATCCGCATGAGTCCCAAGGCGCGTCACGCCAAGGGCCAGGCCCGCATCAATTCATATGAGAAGCTGCTTGGCCAGGATGCCTCTGACCGCGAGAGCAATATGGAAATCTACATTCCGCCCGGACCGCGGCTCGGTAGTGTCGTGGTCGAAGCGAAAGATGTCGCCAAAGGCTACGGTGACAGGTTGCTCTACGAGAATTTGAACTTCATGCTGCCTCCCGGTGGTATCGTCGGCATCATTGGTGCTAACGGTGCTGGTAAAACCACCCTGTTCCGTATGATCACTGGCCAGGAACAACCTGATAGCGGCAGCTTCAAGGTCGGCGACACGGTTAAACTCGCTTACGTGGATCAGGACCGCCCGCTCGATGGTGACAAGACCATTTTTGAAGAAATTACCGGTGGCCAGGAGCAGATGATGCTTGGTAATAAACTGGTGAACTCCCGTGGCTACGTGGCCCGTTTTAACTTCTCCGGCGGCGATCAGCAAAAGAAGGTTGGCGTGCTTTCCGGTGGCGAACGTAACCGCGTGCACCTCGCCAAAATCATGCGCGAAGAGTCAAACGTGCTGCTGCTTGACGAACCGACCAACGATCTCGACGTCAACACTTTGCGAGCGCTCGAAGAAGCGGTCGAGAACTTTGCCGGTTGCGCCGTGGTCATAAGTCACGACCGCTGGTTCCTGGATCGTATTGCCACCCACATCCTCGCATTCGAAGGCGATTCTCAAGTGGTCTGGTTCGAGGGCAATTACTCAGAGTACGATGAGGATCGCAAGAAGCGTCTCGGCAAAGATGCCGATCAGCCGCACCGGATTCGCTATCGCAGCCTCACCCGGCAGTAACCAAGAGGCTTGGGATTGGGTGCTGGAGGCTGGCAAACCACAGGGACTGTCCCCGGTGTTAAGGGGGCTGTCCCATGCTTATAGATGACGCTGTAGTTTGAAAAGCATACGTAAGAGTAGAAACAGTTTAAGGGCAGGTTCCGAAAGGAGTCTGCCCTTTTTGTAGTCTAACCACCTAAACCAGCGAATAATATTGATGTAAATTTCATCTATGTAGATATTGCTTCTGCCATATAATGAGCTAGAGTTTCTGAGGGTCTGAGTCTTGTCGTGACGGCCTGGCGGATTGCTCGCCTTTTTGTCAGTCGTGACACAATCAGCGACACTCTTAAGGCTGTCTCTTATACACATCTCCG
>JAAXQF010000621.1 GCA_012974435.1 Desulfuromonadales bacterium
CTGTTTTGGCAGTGAGACGGGAGAATTGAGTCCATTGCAGGCCGCTGCACGACTTCTCCTTAAACATGCGGATGATATCGACGCGGGAACACGGCAATTGCTGCGGAGCGGGGTCAGCTACCCTGCTGCGCGGGCAGAGGTCCTCTCTGCCATGGCGCCTGAGGTGTCTGCAGCGCTGGTCTCTTCACCAAATAATATCCTTGGCGTTGAATACCTGAAAGCCTTGCAGGAAACTTCGAGTCCAATCAAGGCTTTCACGATTTTGCGCCTGGGAGCGGGATACCACAGTACAGATGTAACAAACCCCATTGCCAGTGCTACCGGGATTCGAAAACTGCTCGGTGAAGGGGGCAGAGTTGGAGAGTTCGTACCGGAAGCCTGTCGACACATTCTCAACGAAGCCCTGGCCAAAGGGTTATCACTGGATCATGATCGCCTCTTTTCTTCCCTGCAGACTTTGTTGTTGCAGGAGATAGAGACTTTGTCCGGAATTTACCAGGTTGAAGACGGCCTGGCGCAGAGACTGGTTGATGCCGCCATGACTGCGACGTCCTATGCAGATTTGACGGATGCGATCAAGTCGCGGCAGTGGACCTTGACCCGGATTCAACGCATCCTGAGCTATGTTTTGTTGCAGGTCTCCAGCGTTGAGATGAACAGCTTCCTGGAGTGCGGCCCGCTCTATCTGCGTTTGCTGGGAGCAACTGAGAAAGGACGACAGGTTCTGGCTGCCTCTCGCAAAAAGCGATCTTTGCCGGTGATCTCGGATCCGGCCAGGGCGCAGGCTGTCTTGCGGCGTTTTTATTCAGGCAGGAAGGATCTTGGTTGTCTGGCGGAGAGAATGCTGGCTTGTGATTTGCGGGCGACCCGGCTTTACGGCTTGTTGCAGCAAAAGCCGCAGTTGGGACATCGGAACCAGGATTTCTTTCGGGATTGTTTGGGACTAGGTAAAGACTAGGGGACTGTCCCGGCTTCTCACGGGACTGTCCCCGGGTTAACCGTTGTTTTGTGGAAGTTTAAAAACTTTAGGATCAGGGACAGTCCCCTAAACTGCGGGGACAGTCCCTAGAACCGGCGGCACACGGGAAAAGATAACCTTCTTTTCTTACTCTTCAGCACCTCTCTCCGCATTCTCAACCAAAGCCACTCCAACCTCAGCATCCTGTAAAACCGACGCTGACAGCTGTTTACGACTTTTGACGCCCAGATCGATCAAACTCTGAGCCCTGGAGATCAGATTGCCTTTACCGCTGATCAACTTGTTGTGAGCGCCGTCGTACGCTTTACGGGTGTTGTCGATCTGGTCGCCTATCTTTTCCAGGTCTGCGACAAAGCCAACAAATTTGTCATAAAGGTTGCCTGCCTTGTCGGCAATCTCGAGGGCGTTCTTGTTCTGGTGCTCGTAGCGCCAGATATTCTGGATCGTACGTAAGGTCACCAGCAGGGTGGAAGGGCTGACGATCATGATGCTCTGGTCAAAGGCCTTGCGGAAAATCTCACTATCTTTGTCGATCGCCAGCATGAAGGCGCCTTCGATCGGTACGAACATAAGGACAAAGTCCAGGCTCTTCACGCCCGGCAGTTCATCATACTTTTTCGACTCCAGTCCTTTCAGGTGGCCATTGATAGAAATCAGGTGTTCTTTGACCGCCCGGTCGCGGTCCTCATCCGTTTCCGCACGCATATATTTTTCGTAGGCAACCAGGGAAACCTTTGAGTCGATGATGATGTCCTTTTCTTCCGGGAGATGGACAATGACGTCAGGTTTGAGTAGTTTGCCTTCGCCATCTCTGAAGCCGCCTTGTGTATCATATTCAAGACCTTTGCGCAGGCCGGATTCCTCGAGGATACGTTCCAGAATAATCTCACCCCAGGTGCCCTGCGTCTTGGTGTCACCCTTGAGCGCTTTGGTCAGGTTCTCGGCGTCTTCACCAATCTTCTGGTTCAATTCCTGAAGGCGTTGTACCTCTTTGATCAAAGAGTGGCGTTCTTTGCCTTCCGTGGTGTAAATGTCGGTGACTTTCTTCTCGAATTCAGCGATCTTCTCTTTAAACGGCGTCAGGATCGTGGCGAGGTTGGCTTTGCTCTGGTCGGCGAAGGTCTTCGTCTTTTCGGCAAAAATCTGGTTGGCCAGGTTCTCAAATTGGGTCTGCATCTCTTGTCTGGTGTCATTCAGGACTTTGAGACTCTCACCAGAGCGACGAATCTCTTCCTTGAGTTCCGTGTCGAGGCGTACCTTCTCCCTCTCCAGCAGGGTCTTCTCTTCCTGTAGTTTTTCCATCTGATCGTTTTGCTCGGCTAATTCGATAACCTGCTGACGCAGCTGTTCCTCACGGCCGGTCAGGCGTTCTTCGAGGATTGCCAGCTCTGTAGAGAGTTCCTGTCGTCCGGACATCCTTGCAGATTCGATACGAGTTTTCATAAGAATGATGGCCGGAAGAAGTCCTAAAATAAAGCCGACAATGAGGGCGGCCAGTAGCCAGATCAGATCAGGTGCAGCGGTCATGATGAACTCCGAAAAAGAGGTTGAACCTGCATCGATGGCGTCAGGAACTGTGATTTCACCGGGGTAGGTTGAGTTCGACAAGCAATAGATAGCAGTCTGTGGGTAAGCCTGCAAGAGGAGTGTGACAGGATAATTCACTACCTTAAGTGTCCTCGGTAAAACAATCTCAAGATAATTACTGAGCCTTACGGGTTTGCAGAAGTTGTTAAGGTTCGCTCTGTAATGCGCTGTTTAGAGTCCTTATGACAAGGTCGCCGGTTGCTTCTGCATCAGAACCGTAGGCCAGAATGCCGTCTTGGTGCCCTCCCATAACCAGGAGAGAGGGATGGGAGTCTTGCCGCTCTTTTGCCAGTGCTTCGATTGCAGAGGCCATTTCCGGTGTGCCATAGGCGGCAGAAGGGTCGGTACACGGAAGGGTCAAACTTCTGTAATGATTGAAAATGTCCGGGCTGTGCAGATGCATGACCCAGTGGATCTCCGGATGGCTCTGATAGAGAATGCCGTGAGAGAGGGCTTCTGATGACGGCTTGATCTGCCCTGTGGCCTGCAACTGGTTTTTCGCGGGGTTGCAGTGCAGGACGGTGGCGTAATGGTCCACCTGTAACTCTTCCAGATGGCCGGTCTGGGTGCCGCTGATTAAAAAAGCATTCTCCCCCTGGCCGGGCAGACGGCGGCTGAGATTGCCAAAACCGTAGCCTTCGTAACGTTCCGGATCCTGACCGATCAGACCAAGCTCAAGGAACCTGGCGCGCCAGGCATTTAACTCCAGAACAAGTCTCTCTGCTGGCGCGGGGCCTTCACGGAAATCGAGATGAAACTTGATGACGCCTTCGTGATTTTCCTGTGCCTTTGCGGTCAAGAGTTTTACTTAACCTTCAAAGTCGACAGCAACTACGCCCGAGGCGATCGCTTTGACATGGGCGACGACTTTTTGATGCTCAGGATGCACCTGGTAGCGTTGCAGAGCATCAAGGTCGTCAAAGCTGGAGACCAGGCCAAGGTCGTAGGAGCGCTCAGAGTGGATGACGTCTGTGCCGAAACGGAACTCGCGAATATCTTCGATCTTTTGCGGCAGACCTCCCAGCCCTTCGGCCAGCTGTTGAATCTCTGCTTCTGTAGTTTCTGGTTTGAACTTGAAAAGGACAAGGTGGGTAATCATATTTTACTCCGTGATGTAGAAGAATTAAGCGTTAAGTTCAGAGAGTTGATCGTTGAGTGTCCAGTAATCGTAGATATAGCCTACGCCAAACAGGCCTCCGGTAGCCAGGTAGAGGATGCCTGTCAGCCATTTGCCCATATACATGCGATGTACACCGAACAGGCCGAGGAATGTCAGCAGAATCCATGCGGTGTTGTAGTCAATGAGGCCCGAGGAAAAGCGCTGGTCTGCCTCCTTGTCCATGCCCGGGATCAGCAGAAGATCAACCAGCCAACCGATTAAGAAAAGGCCCAGCGTAAAGAAATAGATTGTTCCGGAGATGGGTCTGCCGTAGTAGAAGCGGTGGGCTCCGGTGAAGCCGAAAAGCCAAAGCAGATAGCCGATCAGAGGGGTGTGGGTGCTCTCTTGCATCTTGCCGTATCCTGTATCTAGCAGCCTGTCGGACTTACAATGAACTGGCTGCAAATTCGTCTCTTTGGCCCATATTTCAGCTCCTTTTCGACCAATAGCTACGGCTATTACTCTCAGTTGCGGAGTTGAGTCGGATAATTCTATCGTCAACCTGAATAATTTCTGAGCCGGTCGGTTGCTGTGGCAGTCGCCGCAAGATTTGCTCAGGGAGGTTTAGCCCCTGACGATAAACCTGGTAATCAAGGCTATCTCCCGGAGCGACTTTTTTCTGCCAACCGGGGGGTAGCTCTTTGCCGCGAGCGACCTTCTTTTGCAGCCCGGGTGGAAGGTTTTTTTGTTTTTTTTGTTTTTTCTGCTTCTTGTTACGCTCTTCCTGCTGTAACTGCGCACGAATCATATTGCGCTCGGCAGGGCTGAAGATTTCTTCACGACTTCTCTCCGCCTGCTGTTGTTTGTTGATTTTCTCTGCTTTGTAGTGCTTCTCGTGCTTGTTGGTTTTGGCATACGTTGGCAGGCTGACTGCCAGCACAAGTAGAACCAATATTGCAATACGCCACATGATGATCTCTCCATATCCACGAGTTTAGACTGCCCCTGCAAAGGGGGAGCAAGAGAATCTCGGCAAGCACTGTCACTCTAATACATTTTTGTGGCGCTGTCATTACTCTCCCGGAGGATCCCCGAAATGTGACAGCGCCGTGGTTATAGGGTATATTAGCAACTCTTCATTGCAAGGATGTGCTCTTCGATCATTCCCGGGAGACGGCATGCAGGAATCGTTTGATTTTTCTGATTACGCATTGCAGGTTCGCAAGGTTTCCAAAGCGTTGATGAGCTCAGGGTGTGGATCTGCAGAAATCTCCGGGCGTATGCATCTGCTGGCCGTGGCTACGGAGAGAGATCTGACCCGCTTCGGTGATTCAGCAGAAAGGTCTCTGGTCGCCTGCGGCCCCGGGTGTGGGGCATGCTGTGTGTTGAATGTTGCTGTCCTCTTCCCTGAAGCGATCACGATCACCTGGTTTTTAAAGCGGCGTTTCTCGGACCAACAGCTCGACAGCTTGCGTGCCAGGTTACAGGACCTTCTCACCCGAACGCGTTGGCTGGATGATGAAGAGCGTCTTTTTGTGCGTGTCCCCTGTGCCTTCCTGGATGCGCAGGGGAGTTGTATGATTCACTCCGTGCGGCCACTCTTGTGCCGCTCAATCACCTCTACAGACCCTGAAGCTTGTCAAGATGCCGTCGCCATGGCTCCCCTGGATGGTGCGCCGTGCGTGGAAATGAATCTCTTCCAGAAACAATTTGTCGATACGGTTTATACTGAATTGGCCGGTGCTCTTGAGGAGCTGGGGCTTGATCATCGCCCCAGGCGATTGAGTGCTGCGGTGCTGGCTCTGCTTGCCGAGCCGGGTATGGTGG
>JAAXQF010000382.1 GCA_012974435.1 Desulfuromonadales bacterium
GAAAAGATTAAACTAAATCATAACCTGAAAGTTGCATGAACAGAATAGACAAAATGGTTTTTATGCATCAAAAAGCCATTATGGAGCAATCGTTTACAGCGTTCTACCAGATGCTAAGATGCTGTATACGATAGGTTAAGAAACCTGGCCACAGGACGATTATTTAAACAAAAAATTCGGCAATAATGCCGTCCCCTGATCGATAAGGAGATGACAATGAAAAAACGATGGTTTGGACGATCACTAATTCTTCTGGCGGTGATCTGTATGGCGTTACCTGTAAACATGAGCATTGCTGCTGCCGAGGTTGAGGAGTTGCACTTCCTGATTCCGGGCGGTGCCGGTGGTGGTTGGGATGGTACGGCCCGTGGCGTCGGTAAGGCGCTCCTCGATTCAGGGTTGGTGAAGCAAGCCTCGTTTGAAAACATGTCGGGTGGTGGTGGCGGTAAGGCACTTAATCACCTGATCAGTACCGCCAAACGGCAGCAAGGCACCATGCTGGTTAACTCAACGCCAATCATTATCCGTTCTCTTACCGGTGTTTTCCCCCAATCTTTCCGTGATCTGACCCCGATTTCTTCAGTCATTGCCGATTATGCGGCATTGGTGGTTGCCAAGGATTCCAAGTATCAGACCCTTGAGCAAGTCCTTGCAGATTTCAAAAAGGACCCCCGCTCGGTAAAAATGGCTGGTGGTTCCGTTAAAGGCAGCATGGACCATCTGGTTCCTGCAATGATCATCAAGGGCGCTGGCGGCGACCCGCTGAAGCTCGTTTATGTCCCCTATGATGCGGGTGGCAAAGCAATGGCTGGCCTGCTCTCCGGCGACACCCAGGTTCTTTCGACCGGTTTCGGTGAAGCTCTCGGCCTGGCCAACCAGGATCTAGTGCGGATTCTCGCCGTGACCTCTGATGAGCGTCTCTCCCAGGCTCCAGATGTACCGACTGTCAAAGAATCTGGTATCGACGTCACTTTCGCTAACTGGCGCGGTTTCTTTGGTGCTCCGGGACTACCGGAAGCCAAGGCCCAAGCCTATCGTGATGTGTTGAAGAAGATGTACGATACCCCGGAGTGGGAGGAGATCCGCACCAAGCGTGGCTGGCAGAACCTCTATAAGCCCGGCGCTGAGTTCACCGCTTTCCTCGAAGATCAGGAAAAAGCGATCGGTGGCATGATGCGCGAGCTTGGATTTATTCAATAAAGCGAACAGTGGCAATAAATACCGTTTGCCTCTCCCTTAACGGGAGAGGCAACAGATTAATGATGAAAGGTTTTTTCATGGCACGGGAAAAGGTCGGAGCGCTGGTGATAATGCTCTTTTCAATAGCCTACGGGTCGATGGCACTTAATATCCCATTAAGTTTCTTGGCCCGGAATGAATTCTTCACTTCGCGGACCATGCCTTATGCGCTGGCTGTGCTGGGGATTGTTATTGCGTTGATGATTCTCGTGATGCCGACGGCTGACCCGGAAGGCAAGCGCTCCCTCAAAGAAGAAACCCACGGCATGGATTGGAAAACTGCGATTCTACTGGTTATTGGTATGATCATTTATGGCCTGGTCATGAAGTGGCTCGGCTTTATGATCTCCTCGATACTGTTTTTGTTAGGCGGTTTCTATGTGCTTGGTGAACGGCGGATTAAAAGAATGCTGCTGGCGTCAATTCCTCTGGTAATACTGCTCTGGTTCGTCATGTCGTCCCTGCTTGGCGTTTATATTGCCCCAGGTGAAATCTTCTACATACTGGGGGTTATATAATGTGGGATGGAATGATTAACGGTATGCTGACCGGGATCAGTACCACCATGATCCCTATGAATATCGGCATGGTGCTCTTCGGTTGCTTCATGGGCAGCCTGATCGGCATGTTGCCAGGTTTGGGGCCAATAACCGCAGTCGCATTGATGATCCCGGTCACCTACGGATTAGAGCCCTCCACCGGGATGGTGCTGTTGGCCGGAGTTTACTATGGTGCTATTTTTGGTGGATCAACCTCATCAATTCTGATCAATGCCCCAGGTGAAGCTGCTACGGTTGCAACAGCGCTCGATGGCTACCCGTTGGCGCGCCAGGGGTATCCAGGCAAGGCGTTGGCGGTTGCCGCCTATGCGTCCTTTTCCGGTGGAACCATCTCGGTCATCATGCTGATGTTTTTTGCGCCGATGTTGGCGAGCGTGGCAACCAGTTTCCAGTCCGCTGACTATTTTGCGCTGATGATTCTCGGTCTGACCGCGGTATCGGCATTTGCAGGACGCGGTGGAGTTCTCAAGGCATTGTTAATGGTGGTCCTCGGATTGATGCTGGCCACAGTCGGCACTGATCAGACCTCCGGGGTGCAACGCTTTACTTTCGGCTCATTGGAACTGCTAGATGGTATTGAATTCTTGTTGCTGGCAATGGCGACGTTCGCTCTGACCGAAGCGCTATCGATTGTACTTAAACGCGACGAATCATCCGATAGTCTTAAACCGAAGATGATCGGTTTCAAAAGCCTCAAGGTGACCAAGAAAGAGTTTAAACAGATAGCTCCGACGATTGGTCGATCTTCATTACTTGGTTTTCTCGTTGGCGTACTGCCAGGTGCCGGGGCAACTCTCGGCTCCTTCATGGCCTACGGCATGGAACGCAACCTGGCATCACCAGAAGAACGGGAGAAGTTCGGCAAGGGGAGTTTGCTCGGATTAGCAGCGCCAGAGGCCGGCAACAACGCCGCCAGTTCAGGTTCTTTCGTGCCTCTCCTCTGTCTCGGTATTCCCGGTTCCGGCACGACTGCAGTAATGCTTGGTGCGCTGATAGCCTACGGCATTGAGCCGGGTCCGCGTATGTTTACCGAAAGCCCCGAAGTCTTCTGGGGCGTGATTATGTCGATGTATCTAGGCAACGTCTTTCTGTTGATTCTCAATCTACCACTGATCCCTTATTTTGCCCGTCTGCTGGCCATTCCACGCAACCTGATGGTGCCAATGATCCTGTTCTTTTCGCTGATGGGAGTCTACCTGGTCACTTTCAACGATTTCGACATCCTGATGATGGTGCTCTTCTGTGTTGCCGCTATGGCTCTGCGCCTGATGAATTTCCCGATGGCACCACTGCTACTCGGTTTTATCCTGGGCGGACTTATGGAAGACAATCTCCGCCGCGCTTTGTTGATCTATGATGAGTCGCTCAGTTTTATGTGGGAGCGCCCTTTGACTCTGGGGATCAACGCGGCGACTCTGTTTGTGCTGTTTTTCCCTATGATTCGGTCGTTTATTTCTTCTCGGCGAAATAACGATATAAAAGTCACCTGAAATCAACCGACACAAACCAAGGGCAACTAAGAGTTGTGCTCCGTAAACGGACCGGAGCAAAAGGATGGAGCGGAGGGTGGAGGTTGGGCTTTCTGGAGACCTCAATTGGACAAATAATTTTCTCGTCTGAAACGTACATGGACCGGAGGACAAAAAGAAAGAGCGCCCATCGGGGCAACAAAGGGCTATCCACAAGGCCCGGGATTTGACTTGGTTTTGCTCTATGGGGTAGAAGTGGAAAGAGACCAACGTGACCTGATCTTCGACAGAGGAAATGCTCTTCAATATTGTCGATGCTAGCAACAAAATTCTTTTTGCGGGCAATCTTTTACAGCTTATCCCAATCGAGTAATAGACTTGTATGACGGCAATAAGCCGAACCTTCATCACCCAGTTGAAACCCCTCTCCCTGTTCATGCTGCTTCTTACGGTGTTCAATGCCGGTTGTGTGTCTATCCCACAACAAACCCAGATCATACAGAAGGGTTGCGAGCAACAGGGAACGCAGACGACTGCCTCCCCTGGCAACCCACCACTTATATCGAGCAGTTCACCGTTTTATCTCCCTCCATCACATCTAAACTCCGAAAGTATTTCCATCCTTAACTGGAATATTTATAAAGGGCAGGAAGAAAATTGGGATGTAGACCTTCTTCGCCTGAGTGAAGACCAGGATATAGTTCTGCTGCAGGAAGCCTCCCTTAATGAAAAACTTCTGGAGAGACTGAATAATCGTGACTTGTGCTGGTGGTTAAATAATGCCTTCATTTACAAACGGGTTGAATCCGCGTGGATGGTGTCATCAAAAGCCCAGCCACTCCCCAGTTCCGGACCGCGGCATATTGACCCACTGATCAGGGTGCCCAAATCGATATTCATC
>JAAXQF010000525.1 GCA_012974435.1 Desulfuromonadales bacterium
GATGCAAGCCCATATGCAGGAACGGGTTGGTCTCGGCACCTTCTACGCTGAAGTCTTTTTCCAGATCGCCGCTGACCGCCGCGTGGTATTCGGGATGTTCGGAAATCACTTCAGCGATCTGCGCTTCCAACGGCGACAAGGGCAGCTGTGCCTGGTGTTTTTCCCAGGCGTGTGCATACATCTTGCGAAGCTCGTTGCGGTCCTGGCCGAAAATCACGACAACTCCTTGCGTGTGTATTCGCACCACTCAAAAACGGCACATTTGAGCTAAAGACAGCACGTCTACGTCCTATCATTGGGGCACGGTCATTTGAGAACTGTCAGAGACGAGAAAAGGCCCATCAATTAAAGATGGACCTTCTCTTTCGGACTGATTATTTTCACTGGTAGGTTAAGAACTCATAGTGATGAAATCGCTTCCTGTTCCGTCCCATAAGTCTTAAACATTGTTTCGAAGCCAGAAAGTTTAAAAACTTCCTTCACTGTTTGATTCATACCGAAGATAACTATCTCACCATCGGTGTCCTTCAGAGACTTTGCACCTAGTAATAAAACTCTCAACCCAGCACTGCTTACATAATCAACAGCGGTCATATCCAAAACTATTCGATTGGCATCATTTTCAATCGACTGATTCATAGCCTTATGAAGGTCTAAGTAAGTAAGGCCATCCAATGCGCCATCCAATCTCATTAAATGCAAATGGGGGCCGTTGTTTTCAATGTCAATTCTCAACATAACTTAATCTCCAATTCTGGTTAGATCAACTGCAAAGCAATCATATCAGAGGACAGAATCTTTTCATCGTTTTCTGCGACTTTAATCTGCCCTTTGTCTACAAAGAAAAGCGGGAACAACATGTCCTCAGGTGTCACATAGTTATCGCCTTCTTTTTTCAGTGAGTATCGTTGGACAGCAAGCCTCCCTGATGACAACTTTGTGGATAATACCTGGGACCTTAAGGCGTAAAGCGATGAACTGCGCCAGCATACCAAGAAAAATTGCAATGCTCAGTGTCTGGAGAATGATTTCGTTTTCCATAAGTTTATTATACGAAAGAAGCGATACAGCTATCTACAGAATCGTAGCAACCGATAATGCCCATAAAGCCACTAAGTTCAAGGACTTCCTTGATCTGGTCATTAAGGTTGCATAAGCCAAGTTTTCCGCCGCCTTTTTTCATTTGTTTTGCGGTTTTCAGAAGGACACGCAACCCGGCACTGGAGATGTAATCGACCTGGGAGAAATCGATCACCATCTTTCCATCTCCATCACCGATATTTTCCCAAATGATTTTCTCAACGGCCGGTGAAGTATTGGTGTCTACGCGATGGCGTGGGGCAAGAATCGTTATTTCTCCACGGTTTTCTACGAGCATACAATTTCTCCTTATTCTTCGCTTAAATTCTTATGTTGAGAAGTTAGTGATCAAAAACAAGCTTCAGGGTTGAACGACCATTGTCTGATTTACTTTCAACTTTGTCAGCCAATTGACCAATCAGCATGCCGGAGACGTTAGACACCATTTCATCAAGAGCATCATCGTCGTCATCCTCCATAAGAGCCTCTAAAGAAAGTGGCTTAGCGACAGACAAAATGATCGGTTTACCTTCGTAATCTAGTTCTAGGGTTATCTTGTATTCATCGTACGAGACTTTCAAGTCCACCGGCCAGTTGGTGATACCGGAGCAACTTAGTTTTTCCAGTGCTTCGCCAACCGCCATCCCGGCTCGCATCATGATCTGACGTCTGGCCCCCCAGTCCTCGCCCTTCTCTTCGAGAAAATCCGTCAACTTGGCCAAAGACTCAATGCCTGTCAACTGTATGGTTCCGGACTGAGCAATACCGATTCGAAAAATCATATTGAGGGTCATGGCAGTAACGGTGCCAAGTGTTAGCGCAGAACCAAGAATAGGTTTCAGATTTTCCGGGGCACCAGAGATTATTTCAGGCATCAGCAGAACCACGGAACCGACCGTTATACCAAGTCCAATCATAAACGTTCTGCGACTGTTCAACATGCGGGACAGAACCAGTTCCATACCGGCAACCAGCATGTACCCGGCGGTGTAGACAAGGATCGCCCCGACAACAGGCTGTGGTATCTGGGTAATAAAGGTTGAGACCTGAGGCAAGAAGGCCAGGACCACTAGCATCAACCCGGCAATTTGGCCGACTTTTCTTGAAGCTACACCGGAAGCATGCGCCAGACCAAGATTTGCTGATGAAGTGCCGATTGAGTTAATCCCGAACAACCCGGCCAGCAGGACTCCAATCCCATGGCAGGTGACCAGACGGGCTATCATCGGCATGTCAGCTCGGTGCCACTTGGCATTGTTGATCTTATCGATGGCCACACCGGTGCCGATGCTGTCAACAGCGGAGATCACTTCAATGAGGAGTATCGGTATGGTCGCAGCCAATATGAGCGTGGGTGTCGGTAGGGTGTAGCCACTGAAAGGAAGTGAGAAGAGCGGCTGTTCTGTGACCACCCGGAGTTCTGTTTGTCCGAATCTTCCCAGAATAGTGGCGACAATTAAGCCGGAGGCGGTGCCGATCACAATAGCAAACAGTTTCAAGCGACCAGATGTCCAGACTGACAGGCCAATAATAACCACAAGCGTGGTCGTGGCGATTAATATGGAAGGGGTATCAAGCCTCGCCCCGTTAAACCCGGTAAAACGTCTGGCCCCTCCTTCGACAAGACTAAGGCCGAGGAGAGCAAGAAGAACACCAGCAACTTCCGCAGGGAAGACAGAGCGAAGTTTCGGTAAGAGTCGGGAAAGACCCATTACAATGATTCCGGAGAGGATCGTCGCTCCAGCAGCAGCACCAACTCCAAAGGTCACACTGACCGCGATAAAGCCTGCCATGGTAACCGGTGTGGGCAGATGGACAACCAGATGGCCAGAGCCAAATCTGGTCGTTGTCCCTTGCAGGAATGTTGCAATCCCGGCGGCGACGATCCCCATGGAGACAAATCCTCGCAGTTCCTCCTGTGACAAACCAATTTCACGACCTACGATGACTGTATATACAACAAGCATCAGAAGAACGATGGCATGCTGTCCAGCTACGGCAAAAGATGTTGGCAACCCAGGAGTTTCCTCAGCGATATACAGCATACCCTTGGGCTTCTCTCGCTCGGTTTCTTCGAACGCCGGAAATACTGAATTTAACAGTTTGGACCAAGCAGACAAAAGGTACTCCTTAGTTCTCAAATCGTTTCACCAGAGTTAATACGTTCTGGTTGACCTTGCGCTCATAACTGACCTCATCCATCACATTGCGTACCAAATGGATTCCAAGGCCTCCAATCTCGCGGTCTTCAATTGAAAGTTCGATGTTCGGATCTTCCCGGGTAAAAGGATTGAATGGCACGCCATCATCTCGGATCACAACAGACAGATAGCTTGGGTAGACATCTACTTGGATATCTATCGTATGCTCGCTATCATCTTGATAGCCGTATGAAATTGTATTATTAAGCAGTTCGTCAAAGACCATGGCCACTTTACTCTGAACTACAAGCGATAACCCGGCCTGCTCTGCAAAAACTTCGAAGGCGTCCAGGAAACCTGGCATTTGCTCCAAGTCGTTGGTAATCGACTTGTCTAAGCGTTTACCACGCCCGGCATCCGGGTCGCCGTTGAATATCAAGCTTAAGATGGTGATGTCATCAGCTTGTCCTGCATCCTGTTCAAATTTCTTGACCGAGGTCATGATGGCCTGGTTCAAGCTCTGACTGTTAGTAAAGGTTTGAGAAGCCAGCAGGCTTTCCAGGCGGTGTTCCTCAAACAGGGCTTCATTCGGATTCATCGCTTCCGTGACACCGTCAGTGTAGAGCACCAGGGCATCGCCTTCCTCAAGCTTCGTGCAACTCTCTTTATAGGCCAACCCATCTATGGCACCGGCTACCGGCCCATGCCGTTCGGCGAGTCGAGCAACTTCACCTGATCTTTTCCTGATGTTCGGCGGATTGTGACCAGCATTGGTGAAAACCAACTCCCCGGTTTTGACATTCAGAAAGGCCAGGAAAAGTGTGATGAACATACAGGATTCATTGCCCTCACAGAGAGCATCATTCACATATGTCATTATGCTGGCCGGAGAATCGTCACTTGACGCACGCGATTTGATCAAGGTCTTGCCGACCGCCATGAAT
>JAAXQF010000047.1 GCA_012974435.1 Desulfuromonadales bacterium
GTTCAAGAACGATGCCCCGGCTGCGGCCCGGTTTTTCCGTCAGACGGTTCGGGGGAACATTTTTTACATGGATGCCTGGCTCGAGCTGGCCCAGGCGGAAACCGTTCTGGAGCGTCCGGATCAGGCCCGATCCATATTAAAGTTTTCGGATGGTTTGACCCGAAATGTTTATCGCTGGAAATGGGATCAGATCCTTTTGGCCAACGAATTGGGAATGGAAGAGATCGTGTTTCATAACATCAATTTTCTGGTGAAACACGGGAAAAAACTCCAGGACGCATTTCAGCTTTTGGACACCCTGGTCGAAGGAAATGCCGTACGGACGGTGGAGGTGCTGGAACCGGAGAACCTGACGTTCTTTTTGGAATGGCTCATGCGATGGGGCCGGGTGGACCCTGCAGAATTTGTATGGGACAAGATTGCTGAAACCGGGATCCGGGATGAAGACGTCCGATCGAAATATGTTCATTTTCTGGTGGGGAAAAAGCAGGTCCTGCGGGCAGCGGAAATCAGTCGGGCCGGCGGCGGCCCCGAGGAAGGATTGAGCAATCCCGGATTCGAAGACGAGATATCCGGCCGGGGATTCGACTGGCGCTACACCGCCAACAACAAGGGGAAATGGACCATTCGGCGAACCCTGTTCGGCGCTGTTTCCGGCACCCACTGTTTGAAGATCATGTTCGAAGGCAAGGAAAACATTTCTTTCGGACACCTGTACCAGATCGTGCCGGTGAATCCCATGGCGGATTACCGGCTGACCTACAGCTGGCGCAGCCGGGATCTGACCACGGATCAGGGGCCCTTTGTGGACATCTACGGGTATGACTGCACCGGGTTTTACAGGAACGGGCCCATGATGCTCGGCACCCACACGTGGCGGGAACAAAAGATCGAATTTACCGTCCCCGAAGACTGCCATGCCGTGGTGGTCCGTCTGCACCGTCGGACCAGCCGCAGGTTCGACAGCAAGATCGGGGGGACCTTGTGGCTGGACAGCTTCAATCTGGAAAAGATAACCGTAGATGAGCGCAAACAAAACTGAGAATATCTGTAACACTCCAAAATTATAACGTATTTTGGCATTGACGATGCAAACTAAAAATTAATGGACAATAGAACATAGATTTAGTATTTTACGGGATAAACCATGACTGATGAAATCATTGAACTAAACAGAGTTACGGAAGACTATAATGGAAGGGGAGGCAGCAGGAACCTTCCCTCCACCGAACTTCGCCAGGCCGCTCCCCAATGGGATGGGGAAGAGGTCCACCTGCGCGACTACCTGGATGTCATTTTCCGGCGCAAGTGGCTTATTGTCAGTTTTTTGATGCTGACCTTTATCTCCACCCTCATTTTGACCCTGGCATCCCCCAAAATTTACAAGGCCTTCTCGTCCATTGAGATATCCCCGCAAAATCAGAATATTACCAAATTCGAAGAGGTGGTGGGCACAGAGATGCGTGCCCAGGAATTTTACCAGACCCAGGTGGATCTGCTTCAAAACAGCGCCCTGGCCTGGCGGGTGATCGAAAAACTCGATTTGGCCGAAAATCCGGTGGTCCTCGAAACGCTGTACGGCGGCGAAAACCCGAATCTGGTTTCGAGGATAAAAGAATGGGTGAAAAGCTTTATCAACGATTTTACGGCGGACAGCCAGGAAGCGAAGAACAATCTGTCGGAAGTTTCCGAAGAGGCCCTTAAACAGAGAGATCTCATTGAGTTTGTTGAAGATAATCTTGAGGTGTCTCCCAAACGGAACTCCATGCTCATCAGCATTTCTTTTGCGTCTCCGGACCGGCATCTGTCCCAAACCGTGGTCAATGGCTTTGTGGAAGAATTTGTCCGGTGGAACATGGACAAGAAGCTCGATGCATCCCAACTGGCCCGGGATTTTATGATGAAGCAGATCGACAGGGCCAAAATAAACCTTGAAAAGGCCGAAGAGGAATTGAACCAATTCGGCAAACAGGCCGGGATCGTTTCTCTGGACGTAAAGCAGAACAGCATTTACCGTCAGCTGGAAGCCCTGAATTCATCTTTGGCCGAGGCTGAAGTCGATTTGATCGCCAAGGAATCTGTTTACAATCAGGCCGTTCTGGACGGGCCGTCCCATTTACCCCAGGTGATGGAGAGTCCGGTGATCGCCGGTTTGAAGGCTGAATATGCCCGGCTGCAGTCCGAATATGAAGACCTGGCCGTTACCTTCCACGACGAATACCCGGCGGTCAAAGCTTTAAAGACCAAGATGAACAGCATTGGCGAGCGGATCAACATCGAGGAAAAGAAGATATTTCTGTCGATTGAAAACGAATACCAGGCAGCCCTGAAAAAGATGGAAACCATGCGGGCCCGGGTCGAACAGCAGAAACAGCTGGCCCTGGATCTGAACGAGCGGGCCACCCAGTACAAAATTATGGCCCGTGAAGTGGAAACCAACAAGGAAATCTACCAGAGCCTCCTGGAGCGAACCAAAGAGATCGAGTCCATGGTGGGGGTTTCTTCGAGCAATATTCACATTGTCAATGAGGCTCTGCTGCCCATCAAGCCGTTCAAGCCCAAAGTGAAATTGAATCTTCTTCTGGCCCTTGTGGTGGGCCTCATGGGCGGCATCGGGCTCGCCTTTTTCCTGGAATATTTTTCCGACACCATTGCCAATCCCAGTGAGATTTCCGACCGGTTTCAGATTCCGATTCTGGGGGTGGCGCCCCTGGCGAAATCCGACGAATTCCCGGTGGAGCAAACTTTTGTCAACGATCCCCGATCTCCGTTCTCCGAAGCCGTCCGGAGCACCAAGATGTCGATCCAGCTGGCCGGAACGGCCGACCAGGCGAGAAGTTTCCTGATGACGAGCACCAAACCGTCGGAAGGGAAAACCACTATGGCGGCCAACCTGGCACTGGCATTTGCCGGTTCCGGCGAGAAAGTCATCCTCATCGATGCGGACATGCGCAAACCCAAACTCCATGAGTTTTTCGAGAATTACAGTGTCGCCGGCAGTCCCGGCCTCTCCAGATTCCTGGCCGGCGTCGGGAGCAAGGGGCTGGTCTGCCAGAACGGCATGGGCAACCTCTGTTTTATCCCGGCAGGACCCGTACCGCCCAATCCCGTGGAACTTCTGGCCTCGGACCGTTTCGCCCTGCTCGTCGAGACCCTGACCCGGCGTTTTGACCGGGTGATCGTGGACGGACCGCCGTGTCTGGGATTTGCCGATAGCATGGTACTTTCCCGGTACGTCGGGGGAGTGGTGCTGGTGAGCAGCATCGGTGAAACCACCCGGGATGCCATCCGACATTTTAAAAAGAGCATGCTGGCCTCCCAGGGGAGAATTCTGGGCTGTATCGTCAACAAGGTCAATGTGAGCAAGCGCTTCGGGTATCAATCCTATTACAGTTACCACCAGTATTACGGTTATGGAGAAGACCGGGCATCGAAGAAGGAGCGGCGGCAGCTGGCGGACAAACTTTAAGCATTTCAACTCATTATACGGGATCAATGAAGCAACGATACACCATTAAACGATTCAAAAATTAATTGCCAATCCTAAAGGCGTTCATATGTATCTGTCTTTCTATAATTTAAAGGTCAAACCGTTCCAGATGAGTACGGATCCCGATTTTCTCTGGCTCGGCGAACAGCACAAAGAAGCTCTTGCGACCCTGAAATACGCCATTATCGAAAATAAAGGGGTTTTGGCCCTCACCGGGGATGTGGGAACCGGCAAGACCACCCTCATCAACGCCCTGATCCAAAGCCTCGGAGAAGATACACTGGCGGCCACCATCTACGATCCGAGTCTCGGGGTTCTGGAATTTTTCAATGTGGTTGCCTCGGCCTTCGACATGGGCGAGACCTTTGAAAGCAAAGGGCAGTTCATCATTCATTTCAGGGAATTTCTAAAAACAGCCCGTGACCGGAAACAGAAAGTTCTCTTGATCATCGACGAGGCCCAGGCGGTGGCGCCGGAACTCCTCGAAGAAATCCGGCTGCTGTCGAACCTCGAACAGGAACACGTCCGGCTGCTGAACATCTTTTTTGTGGGGCAGAATGAACTCGTGGATATCTTGCAGGAATACAGGAACCGGGCCCTCAGACAGAGAATTACCATAAGATATCACATCGAGCAGTTGACCCTGGATGAAACAGAAGCCTATATCAGAC
>JAAXQF010000376.1 GCA_012974435.1 Desulfuromonadales bacterium
ATCAGGATAGCGTTTTTGGCGGCCAGTGCAACCAGGGTGACCATGGCGATTTGAAAATAGACATCGTTTTCTAAGCCACGCAGCCAGATGGCGATCAGCGCCCCAAGCAGGGCGAAAGGTATGGCCATCATAATGGCTATCGGCAGTGACCAGGATTCGTACTGAGCAGCCAGAATCAGGAAGACCAAAATCATGCCGAAGACAAAGACCAAAAATGACGCACTGCCTGATTTTTTTTCCTCGTAGGCTTGTCCAGACCAGGTGAAGCTATAGCCAGCTGGAAGCACTTCCTTGGCCAGTTCTTCCATGGCAGCCAAAGCTTGTCCCGAACTATAGCCGGGTGCAGGGTTACCAGTGACTTTTGCTGCAGGAAAATTGTTGAAGCGGGTGACCAGGTCCGGGCCGGTCACGTATTTCATGCTGACCACCGATGAGAGTGGCACCATCACGCCGTTGCTGTTGCGAACGTAAACTTTTTCAATGTCTTCCGGACTTGTGCGGTATTGAGCTTCGGCCTGAACAATCACCTGCCAAAGCCGGCTGTAGCGATTGAACTGGCTCACATAGAGTGATCCAAAAAGGGTTTGCAGGGCGTCATAAACATCCTCCACCGGCACGCCCATGGTTTCGGCTCTCTCACGATCAAGCTCTACCAGTAGCTGCTGGGAAGAGGCATTGATTGTAGAACTCAGCTGGCCCAGAATCTCTTGGTCCCTGGCCTTGACAATAAAATCCCGTACAATCGCATCAAGTTGCTGAATCGTTCCATCGCCCTGACTCTGGATCCAGAATTCAAAGCCACCAGTGGTTCCCAAACCGGGAATCGGTGGAGGATTGATCGGCATGGCGAAGCCTTCGCGAAGCTCCATCATCTGGGCACCGGTCTTGGCAATAACGGCAGGGGCCTGAAGTTCCTCCTCACCACGTTCGGAAAAATCTTTAAATGAGACGAAAGCGAGGCCGGCGTTACTTTTGAGCTGGCTGTCAAGCAGACTATAGCCGTCAAAAGTCGCCACATCCTTGACTGCCGGGTGATCCATGAGGATCTGTGCAGCCTGCGCACCGAGCTTGCTGGTGCGATCAAGGCTGGCTCCGTCGGGCAACACGTAAAGGCCATACAAGTAGCCCATGTCTTCGGAGGGGACAAAGCTGCTCGGCACAGTGCTAAACAGCCCCCATATACCGACAAGAATGGCAATAAAGAAGACGCATGAAATCATGACGCGCTTGATTGCCAGACGAACACCGAAGACATAAGCGTCGGTGGTTTTGTCGAAAAGTTTGTCAAACCAGACGAAAAAACCTTTTTTCTGCGCGCCCGGTTTCATAATCAGGGCACTCATGGCCGGTGACAGGGTTAAGGCAACAATACTGGAGAAGAACACCGAGATGGAGATGGTGATAGCAAACTGTTTATAAAGTTCACCTGTGATGCCCCCCAGAAAAGCGACCGGGACAAAGACTGCCAACACCACCAGGGTCGTGGCGATAACCGGCCCGGTTACCTCGTCCATCGCCTTTTTGGCGGCGGCCTTGGGGGACAGGCCGAATTCAGTCATGTTGCGTTCAACGTTTTCCATGACGACGATAGCGTCATCAACCACGATACCGATCGCCAGGACCAGGCCAAACAGGGTCAGCATGTTGATTGAGAAGCCGAACATCTGCATGCCGACGAAGGTGCCGATGATTGAAACCGGCACAGCCATGACCGGGATCAGGGTCGAGCGCAGGTTGCCAAGAAAGACCAGCACCACCAGGATGACCAGTCCGCAGGCCATAAAGAAGGAGGTGATGACCTCTGCTATGGAAGCGCGCACAAACTCAGTGGTATCAAGGGCAATGCCATACTCCATGCCATCGGGAAAGCTTTCACCGAGTTCGGCCAGAGTGCGGGTGACGTCTTCACTGACTTGCAGGGCATTGGCTCCGGGCTGCTGGTAGACTGCGATCAGGGTCGCAGTCTTGCCATTGTAGCGGGTGCGCACAGAGTAGTCCTTGGCACCAAGTTCAGCACTGCCAACATCTTTCAGCCTGACGATCGCGGCACCCTCAGAGGAAGTGCGCAGGATGATGTTCTCGAATTCCTCTGGAGTGGTCAGCCGCCCCTTGGTGGTGACCGGAAAGGTCATCATGACTTCTTCGTCAGTGGGAGGCTGACCGATACGGCCGACGGCAAACTGCTCGTTCTGTGCCTGCACCGCACTAACTATGTCACGGGTGGTAATACCGAGTTGGGCCATGCGATCCGGTTTGATCCAGAGCCGCATGGCGTAATCAGGTGTTCCCAGGATCGCGGCCTGGTTGGCACCCGGGATACGTTTAATGGCATCAAGGACATAGAGGTTGGTATAGTTTGCGACATAGGTCGAATCGTAGCGTTCATCGGGAGAATAGATGGCAAGCACCATCAGGAAGGTCGCCGACACCTTCTTGATCTGCACCCCTTGAGCCGAGACGGCCTGGGGTAACTGCGGCAGGGCCAGGTTGACCCGATTCTGTACATCAACTTGAGCCAGATCGGGGTCGCGATTGATATCAAAGAAAACGTTGAGCGTCATGTTGCCGGTGGAGGAGCTGGTCGAGTACATGTAGATCATGTCATCGGCTCCGTTAACCTGCTGTTCGATTGGCGAAGCAACATTCTGCGATACGACTTCGGCGCTGGCACCGGGATAGGTCGCCGCGACTTGAATCTGCGGCGGAGTGATCTCCGGATATTGGGCGATCGGCAGGCCAAATAGAGCCACAACACCGGCGATCATGATAACAATCGAGATGACCCCAGAGAAAATCGGACGATCAATGAAAAAATGTGAAAGCATAAAGTCCTCGATCTATTCCGTTTTTTCAGCAGGTTTATCTGTTGACGGCTGTTTCTGTTGATCTTCCGCCGGGACATTCTTCACTGACACGCCCTGTGACATTTTCAGGAGATTGTCGACCACCACCTGGTCACCGGCGGCCAACCCATTGACGATAAACCAGTCATTACCGTGCCAGGATCCAGTCTCAATCGCCCGCACCTCGGCTTTGCTCTCCTTATTCAGAACCCAGACAAAGTGTCCCTTTGCACCCTGCAAGACTGCCGTTTGTGGTACCAGCACCGCATTGGGACGGCTTGCGCCATGCAAGCGGACCCGGACAAATTGCCCCGGCCGCATTTGACTCTCGGGGTTGGCAAGTTCGGCACGGATCAACATAGTGCCAGTCTCCGGATCGACTGTAGGTTCCGCAAAATTGACGTGCCCTTTGTGCGGGTGAGTCGAGCCGTCAGCAAAAACCACTTCAACAACAAATTTATCTTCTGGAGGCATGACTATGAGTCCGGCAGCCTGTTGCTTCCGACCACTCAAAAGCTGGTTCTCAGAGACGCTGAAGTTGACCCAGACCGGGTCGAGCTGGGCGACGTAGGTGAGCAGACTGTCCTGACCGGTAGGGATATAGCTGCCTTCCTGTTTGACTGCCTTGCTGGCAAGCCCGGTCACCGGGGTGAAGATCGTTGTATAGCCCAGATTAAGTTCCGCTTCGCGTACCGCGCCCTCGGCGGCAAGGACAGAAGCCTTAGCCTCGCTCTCTTTACCGACGGCATCATCCAAGTCCTTTTTACTAACGGCATCCTGCTCGGCCAGAGGCTTGATCCGTTTCAGGTTGGCTTTGGCTGTCGTATGCCGAGCCTGATGCAGAGCGAGTTCGCCCTGAACCTGTTGCAGAGTGGCCTGGAGGGGTTTTTGGTCAAGTTTGAACATAACCTGTTTTGCCTGGACCAGAGCGCCGTCCTGATAAGTTTGTTCTTCGAGGAAGCCATCGACCCGGGCGCGGATTTCTACCTGCCGCGAGCTTTCCGCCTGGCCGGTAAATTCGAACACGACCGGAGTATCCTGCTGCTCAATGGTTATTACGGTGGCAGGGATTACGGGTGGAGCCTTGGCCGCCTGCTCGGGTTCACTGCATCCGACAAGGGAGAAAGCTGCTAAAGCCAATAAGCCCAACCCGAAGAGCACATCTCTGTGTAGTACGTTTTTTCTCATATCGACTTACCTGTATTAGTATGGGAATACTGGGGACATAAAATCAGCGAGGTATATGTTATTAGGTTAAAGTTTCATGATATCGACCTCTTAGACAATTTACATGATAGTCCTTA
>JAAXQF010000218.1 GCA_012974435.1 Desulfuromonadales bacterium
ATGTTAACTTGAAAGCTTTTGAGCTGGGACGTCAGATTCGTTGATTACACCGAGAGCAAAGGGATAAGCTTTTAATGCAAAGATGCAATGGGTAAAAGAAAGAGGGCAAAGAGAAAGTGAAGAACTGCCATTTTTACCTCTGCTTTCATCTGAGCATTAATCTCTTTACGTCTTTGTTAGATTTTCTTTGCGACATTGCGTTACGCTTTAATCTTTAAGTTTGAACAGCATCTTTTCTCCAAAAGCATAAGGACTTAAACCATGATCTGGAACGACGAGTTTGAAACACTGCCACGAGAAGCTCTCGAATCCCTTCAGGCTAAACGTTTGCAGCAGGTCGCTGAACGTGTTTATGCTACGGTCCCTTTTTACAAGCAGCAGTTTGATAAGGCCGGCGTTAAGCCGGAGGAAATCAAGTCTCTCGATGATCTTCGACGCCTGCCTTTTACGCTCAAACAGGATATGCGGGACAACTATCCTTACGGCCTCTTTGCAAAGCCGCTCGACCAGATTGTTCGGATTCACGCCTCTTCGGGAACTACGGGCAAGCCGACTGTGGTTGGCTACACGAAGCGTGACATTGAAAACTGGACGGAGTTGATGGCTCGCTCTTTTACCGCGGCCGGAGCCAACTGCGGTGACATCCTGCATAATGCCTATGGCTACGGACTCTTTACCGGCGGTCTTGGCGCCCATTATGGCGCTGAAAAGATCGGTGCTTCGGTCATCCCCATGTCCGGAGGCAATACCAAAAAGCAATTAATGATCATGCAGGACTTCGGTTCTACAGTTCTCACCTGCACGCCGTCCTACAGCCTCTACCTGGCCGAAGCGGCAGCCGAAGAGGGCCTCGATATTCGCAATTTCAAGTTGCGCATCGGTATCCTCGGTGCAGAGCCCTGGTCTGAAAAACTGCGCAACGAAATTGAAGAGAAGGTCGGCATTAAGGCAATCGATATCTACGGCCTTTCAGAGATTCTTGGACCAGGTGTCGGCGTTGAATGTATTGAAGCCCAAAGTGGCCTGCATATCTGGGAGGACCATTTTATCCCGGAGATTATCGATCCGATCAGTGGCGAGTCACTTGCTGATGGAGAGCAGGGTGAGTTGGTGATTACGACGATCACCAAAGAAGGCATCCCGATGATCCGTTATCGGACCCGGGACATTACCAGAATTATTGCTGAGCCATGCATCTGCGGCCGAACTCACCGTCGTTTGGAACGTATGTGTGGCCGTTCGGATGATATGCTGATTATTCGCGGTGTTAATGTGTATCCGTCTCAGATTGAAAGCGTTCTCATGGATATCGAGGGCGTTGAACCGCACTATATGCTCATCGTTGACCGTGAAGGAACTCTTGACACCCTGGAAGTTCAGGTCGAAGTCAACGAGCAAACCTTCTCTGACGAGATCAAGGTCCTGCAGGGACTGTCCCGTCGTATCGAAAAAGAAATCAAGGATCTTCTCGGCATCAGCTGCCGTATTCGACTGGTTGAACCTAAAACCATTGCTCGCAGTGAAGGAAAAGCACAGCGGGTTATCGATAACCGACCGAAATAGTAAAAGTGAGGGATGATTATGAAAGTTGAACAGATTTCCATTTTTATTGAGAACAAGTCCGGTCGACTCGCTGAGGTGGCCAGGGTTCTTGGAGAGAAGGGCGTTAATATTCGCGCATTGTCTCTGGCTGACACTTCTGATTTTGGCATCCTCCGACTGCTTGTCGACAATACGGACATTGCCCAAACGACTTTGAAAGAAAATGGCTTCACTGTTAACAAAACAGAAGTCGTTGCTGTTGAGGTTCCGGATGAGCCAGGTGGTCTCTGCAAAATCTTGCAGGTGCTCGACGATGCTGAAGTCAACGTTGAGTACATGTATGCTTTTGTAGAGCGTAATGCTGGTAATGCAGTTATCATTTTCCGTTTTGACGAAGTTGATAATGCAATAGCCGTGTTGAACAGGAAGGGTGTTAGTATCCTGTCTGGAGAGAAGCTTTACAGCTTGTAGACAGATGCTTAGACTGTAGTGTTAATGTGATAAATCAACTTTTACGGTATCTATTGTGAACCATAATATTTGGGACCCCCTCCACGAATGCCTGGAGCGCAAGGACCTTGAGCGCCTGCAGTTAGAACGATTACGTTCTACCCTGGAGCGCGTTGCCAAGGTTCCATGCTACAAAGATAAATTTGCAGCATCAGGCATTTCCCCCGGTGATATTCACTCTCTTGATGATATGGCTAAGCTGCCATTTACCACCAAGGAAGATTTGCGGCAGAACTATCCTTACGGCATGTTTGCTGTGCCGATGAGAGATGTTGTCAGAATCCATTCCTCGTCAGGAACCACCGGCAAGCCCACCGTTGTTGGATACTCCCGTAAAGATCTGGACGATTGGTCTGGTCTGGTTGCCCGTTTCATGACCGCAGCCGGAGTCTTGCCAGATGATATCGTCCATATAGCCTTTGGTTATGGTCTCTTTACCGGTGCGTTCGGCTTGCATTATGGTGCAGAACTGATTGGCTCTGCTGTTATTCCCATGTCTGGAGGTAACACCGAACGGCAAATTATGATCCTCAAGGATTATGAAGCCACGGCCCTTGTCTGCACACCCTCATATGCCCTTACACTTGCTGACCGTATTCAAAAAATGGGTCACGACCCAAGGACTTACCTCAGCTTGAAGGTCGGCTTGTTTGGTGGTGAACCCTGGAGCGAAGAACTGCGTCGTGAGATAGAGGAACGTCTGAGTATTGTCGCAACTGATAATTACGGACTCTCTGAAATTGTCGGACCCGGCGTAGCGGGTGAATGCTTGTGTAAAAAAGGCATGCATATCTTTGAAGACCATTTTATCCCGGAAATCATCGATCCTGAAACGGGCAAGGTATTGCCTGAAGGCGAGAAGGGTGAACTTGTTCTGACCAATATTGTTCAGGAGGCAATCCCTTTGATTCGGTACCGAACACGAGATATTACCCGTCTCCATTATGATAAATGTGATTGCGGGCGGACCATGGTGCGTATGGAGAAGACCATGGGCCGTAGTGATGACATGCTGATTATCAAGGGGGTCAATGTTTTCCCCACCCAGATAGAAGAGGTCCTGTTTCAGGTTGAAGGCTGCGAACCGCACTATCAATTGATTGTTGAAAGGGAAGGGACTCTTGATACTCTGGAAGTTCAGGTTGAGGTCAACGAAAACATCTTCTTCGATGAAATGAGGAAACAGCGTGCTTTTGTCGAGATGCTCGAGAAGCGTCTCGCAACCAATATTGGACTGCATGCCAAGATAAAACTTGTTGAACCCTCAGCCATGCCGAGACATGAAGGTAAGGCTAACCGGATTATCGACAAAAGAAACAAATAAACACATTCTATCTAGCTGTTTTTTAAAGTCTTTTTGAATGTTTTTCGAGCTATGATTATTGCTTGACAAAAGGCTGGTTATAAACAATAATTCGAATCCGTCGGGCTGTAGCGCAGTCTGGTAGCGCACTTGACTGGGGGTCAAGGTGTCGGAGGTTCAAATCCTCTCAGCCCGACCAAATTTAAGCGGAGTGGATCAAATGATCTGCTCCGCTTTCTTTGTTTTGACGCCTTTAATCTAGGAATTAAAGCTAATCGTTGCAGCGGATAGTTACCTTGTCGACCTTCCAGAAGCCATAATCTTCGGCACTCCCGGAAACCTTCGCATTTCCTTCGAAAATTGTAGAGCCGTATGAATTGGTTTTGCTAACGTTGTCTGTAATTGTACCGCTTAAGCCATTATCGTTTATAGCTATTGCTGTAACTGTCATGTCGTTGCAGCGAGGTCCTGAGCTGATTCGACCTGAGATGCTGATGATGTCAGCACCGAGTTTGCCGACGCCTGATGAGATACAATAATCTGCTTCGGTAATAACCTTTTCTGGTTATCTACTTCACTCCAAGAGACCCATTGCGGAAAAGCACACGTCCTACCTCACGCAGAGAAAGACAGCGCATGGAATTTTTTATCGTTTATTTCTTACTCTGTGCTCTCTGCGTCTCAAGAGAGCACAGCGAACGGGCGTGAGTGAGGTCGTTTGCTTTTCCCGTTCCACGTTTTCCGATGCTTTACTGGAGCGAAATAGATA
>JAAXQF010000373.1 GCA_012974435.1 Desulfuromonadales bacterium
CCAAGATTTGTAATGGTGTATCGTCTCTCAGATTTGTTTAACGCTACAAGAGATTGCCTCAGAAGCTTTCTCAAGTGATATGCAAACTTTCCACTTTCTTTTTTTGATTTGAATCCTGCAAGAGACTTTAATTCAGAATATGTGAGAGGTCCTTTGGAATTTAAAATCCTTAAAATATCAAATGCTTTAGCTACAATACCAAGTAAATATTCCAGAGCAAAGCCTAGAAGTTTCCTTTTATACTAATTTATATTCTAGATATCTGGCACACTGATATATTACAGGTCACAAAAAACAGATAATCAAAACATGACAGCTATAAAAGCATCATATTCTCAAAACGACAGCTGCAGATACGGCAACTTGATAGAGGACAGTCATGATGTCCTTCCCAAACTGGAGATACTTGGTTTCAACCTTAGGTAACACTAGCACCTCGTCACCCTTCTTGAGGGTATCGCCCGCACTGGCTAACTGATAAGAACCGTCCCGACGCAAAATAACAATTCGTGAAGTTTTTTTACCTTGGGAATAACCGCCAGATTGTTCAATGGCGGCAGATACTCGCATATCAGGGATAAAGGCGATTGTGCTGGGAAAGAGAACTTCGCCGTAGACCATAACCAGGGCGTTATCGGAGGGGATGCGAATGATATCGGCGTTTTCCAAAATGATCCCTGCTGGATCGCCGCCGGCAATCACCACTTGCCCCTTGGGTTGAATTTCTTTGGCCCGCTCTATCCACTGCAAAAACAATTCTGCCTCGTCCTTCCGTAGTTTCGCCTCTTCAGCCGTCGCAGATCGAGCAGTCAGGACAGAAGCCTCAAGGGAAAGCAAAGATTGCAACAGCATTTCTTTCTGTCGCGCGGCAACACTGGTACGAAAGAGTTGCACAGCGTTATCATCTGCAGTTGGAGCAAGTTCGATTTGATTGAGGGCATCAGAAAGCCGCGCCCCATAGGGCAGAGCAATCTCCCGTGCCCCCAGGTGTTCCCCCTCTATCCTGATAGTGATAGTTCCATTGATTTTGTCGGAAAGAAAGGTAACTGCATCACCATCGTTAATGATGGTCGAAGCTGCTGTTTCGATAGGTTGGTATTCAACATCTCTGGTTGTCCGCTGGTTACGGACGATCCGCAAATGGGTCACCTCGGGACGAGGAGCAGCTATGGTGACAAGTTCGCTGGCTAAGATAGACTCACCACTGAATTCAAAGCGGTAGGGATTGGCTACAAGTCCATCCACCTTAACGGTCTGGAGACGAGGGGCCACCAGAATCGTGTCGCCATCCGCAAACTGGAAGGCAGGGACCTCACCATTCAAGACAAAATCGTAGAGGTTTAAGGTCCGAATCTTCTGCGTCCCCCTGATGACAGCAATGTCGAGATATGATCCGGAATTTTCATCAATGCCCCCGGCTCGGTCCAGGTAGTACATGAGGCTGTTTGCCGAGGTGCCGCCATAAGCGCCGGGACGTACCACCCCCCCGGTCACGTAGACAATCACCGGTTGAGTCTCAAGTAAGCCGGCGTAGAGGCCGACATTGCTGGTATAGACTGTGCGCAAAACCCGAAGCAGTGTGGCGGTCAGTTCGCGATTTTTTACCCCTAACGCCCTGACGGGACCGATTCCGGGAAAAAAGATATTGCCTTGTGCATCAACCGTCTGTACTTGCTCGTAATCAAAACTTCCCCAAGTCTTAATACTGATCTTGTCTCCAATAGCAATGACATATTCCGGGCTGAATACCGGGGATTTTTCGGTGGCGAAATCTCCGTTAAAAAGGAAACAGCCGAATGATTCACAGCTGATCCGTTCTCGAACATAGGGGACATTTGTTCGGGGTGCTGACGATGAAGAGATCATCTTTGAGGAAGGCATTTCCTCTATACGTCCCTGTGCATGGGTCGAGTTGAGTTTTTGCGGCTGATTGGCAGCAATGGCTGCCGTTCCTATAAATATCAAAAGTATTACACTGATAAATTGGAGCACCGGTTTCATGAAATCAGTCCTTATGGTCTTCGATTGTGGCGATGAGCAACCTGATGATCCCGTAGAGAATCAAGAATCCAAATAACGCGGTGACGATTATGTGCATCCGCCGAGGGTATTCTGCCTGTTCCTGCTTGTGTGGCGAGCTGATAACCACAAGATTCTTTATCTTGCGTAATACCTCGACCCGGGTTTTTTCGTAGGCCGACAATGCTGCCTGGTATTTATCTGTGGCAAAATTTGTCTGAAACTTCAAGGTCATGAACTGGCTAGACAAGGCGTTGAGTTTGTTACCCTCCTCTCCGGATATTTTTTGTTTTTCTTCCAGAACCTGCCGATTAAGGGCATCCAATTTATTGCGAAAAGTCGTAAATTGGAACGAGTCTTCAGCAAGAAATGTTTGCAGGTTTCGGAGTTCTGCCTCCTGCCGCGACTGCTGGGCTTCCAGATCAAGAACAAACCTAGACATGGCCTTGGCCTGAGCCACAGGGTCTAGTATTTTATGACGGTTCTGGAATGCCAGAAGCTTATCTTTAGTCGCCGACAACTCAACACTGACTCTGGCCAGTTCAATGGAAATGAACTTTAACTGTTCATCGGCGATTTTGTGGGAGGACTCGTTAATAAATTTCTCACTCTGTTTCATGATTACGGTATTCATGCGCAGTGCAAAATCGGGGTCGAATGCCTGCGTGCGGATAACGAGGGTGCCAGACTCAGAGTCAATTAACACCTCAATTCGCGTGAGGTAGTACTTATAGAAATCCTCCTGACTCGCCGTTTCAGTAAGTCGGGAAAAAAAATCGCCATGCTGCTGATAGGCAGCGCGTAGGTCGATATTCTCATCGAGATAATTCAGCATATCTAGCGAGAGTATATATTTTTGAAGATGCAGATTTGGTTCTTTTGAACCTGCACCACCACCGAGGCTGGCAAAAAGTGACCCAATATCCGGGGATGATCCGCTCTGCTTGACCGTAACCCGAGACTCACTTACGTATCGATCAGAAGCAAATACACAAAGGTATAGTGATATCACCACCAGAGGCATGATCACTATAACCTTGAAGCTGTTGGTATAAGCCAAGAGAGCGCGAGAGGCTTTATGCGTTTTTTTGAAGGTTGCTGTAATAATCGGAGGCATCTTTTATATCTTCTAGAAGGGTTATGGTACCATCGACGATGACAGCCCCAATATCGGTATTTCTAATCAATTTCGCAGGACTATGAGAGACCATGATAATATTCGCGGTCTCTCTTTTCTGATCGAACAAGGCATTACTCTTTTTAACGAAGGATTGGTCGCCCGTCGCAATGGCTTCATCGGTAATGTAATAATCAAAATCAAAGGACATGCTCAAGCCAAAATTAACTTTGCTTTTCATTCCAGAGGAGTAAGTATTCATAGGCATTTCGAAATATTTTCCGATCTCTGCAAATTCCTTCACAAATTCGATTTTTTCACGGATCTCATCTGGTCCTAGTCCGTAAACCCTGCAGATAAATTTAATATTATCCCTTGAAGTAAGACTCCCCTGAAAGCCGCTACTGACACCTACTGGCCAGGAAATCGTTTTATTGGTAATGACGCGCCCGCTATTTGGAGCGGAAGTTCCAGCAATCATGCTGACCAGTGTCGACTTTCCGGCACCGTTCCGACCGAGAATACCGATGCTCTTTCCGGTAGGAAAGGTCACACTGACATCTCGGAACACATGGTGGCGGCCGCTTTTTGTCCGGTACCATTTGGAAATATTTTGTAGTTCAATCATAATTCCAGCAACTTTGTGCGGCTAACTCGGTAGACTGCTAAACCGAGCAGCAGTGACAAGCCTGCGCTCATCAAAAGAAACAACCAACTTGCCCCGGCTGGCCGAAACGTCTGAAAGTAATTTTCGCGAGCAAGCTCAAGTGCATTCAAGATGGGATTCCAAAGTAACCATTCTTGGTACTTCTCCGAAACCGCTGACAAGGGCAAAAAAACACCAGACAAAAAATTAAAAAGGTTGCCATGATTGATACCGCAATGAATCCAGTATTTGCAAACTGGAGTCGGCTGAAGCCTGCTCAAGATATACTTCCTTGACCTTCTTCTGAAAATCAAGGTCCTGTTCATGGAGAACGGCGAC
>JAAXQF010000275.1 GCA_012974435.1 Desulfuromonadales bacterium
CGGACACGGCCCAGGGCTTGGTCTCCGCCCACTGCTTCTGCCAGGCGACCTCTAAATCCAAGGGGTTGTAACGTTCCTGCATACTGCCTCCATAGGGGAGCTTTTTTCAGACTGGCCACAAACTGACATTTTGCACGAGTTCACGACCTTAAACATGAAAACCGGCATAAGCCGGCGGTTATCATGGGCAAAGGATCGGCCATCATCCGGAGCAACGGCGTCAGCCGTCATTCAGAGGGATTACTTGGCGCGATAGGTGATACGACCACGGCTGAGGTCATAGGGCGAAAGTTCTACTGTTACACGATCACCGGGCAGAATACGGATGTAGTATTTACGCATTTTTCCGGAAATATGTGCCAGAACAACATGCCCGTTATCAAGCTCGACCTTGAACATTGCATTTGGCAAGGGCTCGATAACACTACCTTCAACTTCAATTGCTTCTTCTTTTGACAAACCAGCCTCCGATTTTCCAGGTTAGATGAGGATCAAACACTCATTAATTTTTTTACCGTTTCCAGAATCTTCATGGTCTGGATCGGCTTGGTGATATATTCATTGGCACCCAGGGCCAGGGCTCTTTCACGATCTTCTATCGCCCCTTCCGTGGTGATGACGATAATAGGGGTCTCTTTGTAATTGGGATCGTTACGAACCATACTGACAAGTTTCAAGCCATCCATAATAGGCATGTTGATATCTGTCAGGATCAGGTCAAATTTTTCCGCACTCAGTTTTTTAAGGCCATCCACACCATCACTCGCTTCAACGATCTGAAAACCACGAATCCGTTTTAGCGCGAACACAATCAACTGCCGCATGGTGGGTGAGTCTTCAACAACAAGAACTTTATAGCCAGTCATGGAATCTCTCCCGTCTACTTGGTTAACAGATCAATAAAACCCTGGATCGTCGACAACTTTCTCTCTGAATCGGAATACATCCGGGACGAGAAAACTGCCGTGGCGGCATGACCGGCCAACAGGGTGAAAAGTTCATAGTCCACATTGGTAAACTCATCCTTCTGCTCAAACAGCTTATAGATGGAAATCACACCAATGACATGTTCCTTGATTTTGAGAGGGATGCAAACAATAGGCTTGTGAAAATCGCGCTCATAACCTTGCATCGACTCAATAAAATAGTTTTCACCAGAATCGACAGACTCACCAATAATACCAGAGCCTACTACTATGGAAGACAGGGCCGAGGTTTCAATCCCCTCGCTGGCCACAGGCTCAAGAAGATTCGTCTTCTCATCAAGCAGCAGCACACCAAATTCTTCGGCACCGATCAGGTTAATGACAATTTCTTGAATAATTTTCAGAACTTCTTTGAAATCGAGGGTTGAATGCAACTGGTAGGAAGCAATGTAGAGATTGGCAAGCATGTTGTTCTCTTCTTCAATCTCAACATATCGATTTGCAAAATTCTGGTTCTCCTCCTCGACCACTTTAATCTGGCCCAGGATCTCTTCCTTTTCCTGCTCAAGCTCTATAATTTTCTTTTTCAGCTCCAGAGCTTCGGGACCATCAGTAACAACATCGTGGCCCTTTTCCTTGAGGGTTTCCTCTAGCTTGACAACGCGAAAGCGAAGACGTTCGTTCTCCTTCAGGAGGTCCTGAGTAAACTCGGCTCCCTTTTTGAAAACCTGCAGAAATTCATCTGCACGCCCTGCTGCGTCATTTTCTTCGTCATGATGACTCATGCACAAGCTCCTCGTCTGTTATTCCCAAGCAAAATCAGGGAATAATAACAATCCTGCGTAAAAATATCCAGCGTTAATAACGCTATCACAGCGCATAAACACTGTATTTCAAATCATCTGTCGCAACCACACTCTTTAAGGATTTCCCTGCACACCATGGGCAAGGGAACAATTCGATCGACTAATCCGGTTGCGATTGCCTCCTTAGGCATGCCGAAAACAACGCAACTTTCTTCGGCCTCAGCAATCACACGTCCCCCATGATTGTTGATGGCATGAACACCCATGCTGCCGTCGTTGCCCATACCGGTCAGGACCACGCCGAGCAAACGTTCACCGTAAACAGAAGCAGCGCTCGAAAAAAGTGCATCTACCGAGGGCAGATATCGCTGATGACCCTTAGGATCAGAAACTTTGGCGATGACATTGGAGCCTTTTTGGAAAAACTCAAGATTCTTCCCCCCTGGTGCAATTAGAACCTGCCCGGGCCGGACAATGTCGCCATTCTCAGCTTCCTTAATAGACAATGCACAGAAGCGGTTAAGTCGTTCAGCAAAAGCGCGCGTAAAACCCGCAGGCATATGTTGAGCGACGGCAAAAGCCACCGGGATTTCATCCGTAATCGCCGAGAAGATATTCTGCAGGGCCGGAGGGCCACCGGTCGACGAACCGATAACAACCATTCGGTACGCCTCTGACGCGTCATCAGAGACAGCGTCTTGTTGTGATCGACGTCTGGGAGTGGGTACTCTCTTCAGTCGACTGACTGCGTCGCCGTGAGCCATGACATTGTTGAGATTGGCAGAGGTCACTTCACGAACTTTTTGCAGGAGCTCCTCACGAATATCCATCAGGATCGGCGACACCTTCGAGGAAGGTTTGGGAACAAATTCAACGGCGCCAAGTTCGAGGGCCTTAAAAACATCACCATCATCAGAACGTGAGGAGACTACGATGATCGGCGTGGGCTGTTTCTGCATGACGATGCGCAGCAGGGTAAAGCCATCCATGCGAGGCATTTCAAGGTCAAGGGTAATCAAGTCCGGACGTAGATCAATCACCTTGCGCAGGCCATCCTCACCATCGCAGGCGTAGCCGATGACTTCAACATTGGGTAGCGACTCGAGCATTTTCACAATACTGCGACGATTAAATGCCGAGTCGTCGACAACCAGCACTCTGACTTTAGCGGCGGTCATAATAATCTCCCGCCACCTTGACTGGTTGTCAGAGGCTTCTGATAAACCATGTCATGCTGGAAATGTCGCAATTGAAAAGAGGTGCTGAGGTTGATCAGAGATTCTGAATGCCCCAACAGCAGGAAGCCATCAGGGACCAGGCGTTGAAAAAAGCTTTCGATAACACTCTTCTTGCCGGCCGGATCAAAGTAGATGATAACGTTCCGGCAGAAGATGACGTCCATCTTCCCCAGAAGGCCAATCCGTGACGAATCAAAGAGATTTAAATGACTGATTGATACCAGGCTCCGGACCTCGTCGTTAACACGCCACTTACCTTCATGCTCAGTAAAGAACCTGGCCTTCTGTTGGGGGTCCGTGCTGCGGAACGAAGCCTCTCCATAAACACCCTCGCGGGCCATATGCAGGACCCGTTGGCTGATATCTGTACCGACCACCTCAACATTCCATGACCGTAACCAGGGTTGGCTGAGAAGAAGCATGGCGATCGTGTAGGGTTCTTCACCTGAAGAACAGCCGGCACTCCAGATACGCAAAGTCTTCTTGCCCTCAATCTCCTTGCGCTTACGAAGCTCCGGAAGAATATCTTCAACAAAGGTCTTAAGTTGAAAATCTTCACGGAAGAAATAGGTCTCGTTGGTGGTTAACTGATCGATAACCTCGGTCAGCTCCTGGTCCTTATTCGGATTGTAGCGCAGGAAATAATAATAGTCCTTAAAGGTCTTCAGCTTGTGCGTCTGCAAACGCTTGCCGAGACGTTTTTCCAGAAGATACTTGGAATCTTCAGTAAAATTGAGCCCGCAATGCTGGTAAACAAAATCCCGCAAGAGACGGAATTCATCGGGGGACATCTTTATGTCAGGTGACAAAAAAAGCATCAGGTAATCAATTCACAGGGAGGTCGGCAAGCAGATCGGATATCTGTTGACGAACAACTTCTTCAGTTTCCATAGCAAGACGTGCTTCCAGGAGTGGTCGGGCTTTCTGACCAAGAACTTCAACCGAACTCCTGGCAATCTGCGCCCGGACGACCCAGAAAGAATGATTGATCAACCGCTCGGCATGCTCATTGATCCAGTCCTCGGAGCCGTAATGCGTCAACAAATTCATAGCAGCCGTCACGACCTCTTCATCGCTGTGTTCCAACGCCGTAACCATATGCTTAACAGCACCGGCACCGGCAAGAT
>JAAXQF010000433.1 GCA_012974435.1 Desulfuromonadales bacterium
ATACAGAAGGGTTGCGAGCAACAGGGAACGCAGACGATTGCCTCCCCTGGCAACCCACCACTTATATCGAGCAGCTCACCGTTTTATCTCCCTCCATCACATCTAAACTCCGAAAGTTTCTCCATACTTAACTGGAATATTTATAAAGGGCAGGAAGAAAATTGGGATGTAGATCTTCTTCGCCTGAGTGAAGACCAGGATATAGTTCTGCTGCAGGAAGCCTCCCTCAATGAAAAACTTTTGGAGATACTGAATAATCGTGACCTGTGCTGGTGGTTAAATAATGCCTTTATTTACAAAGGGGTTGAAACCGGGGTGATGGTGGCATCAAAAGCCCAGCCGCTGGACAGTTTCGGACTGCGGCATATTGAACCACTGATCAGGGTGCCCAAAACGATATTGATCAACCGTTACCCTCTTTCCGGCACATCGAGTACTCTTATGGTCGCCAATATCCATGGTATCAACTTTACCTTGGGTACAGACTCATACAAAAAGCAGTTGGAAGAGATGCAGAAGGTGCTCTCCAAGCACAGCGGCCCACTCCTTGTGGTTGGTGATTTTAACAATTGGAGCAACGAAAGAACAAAGATAATGAATGCGATGGCTGAGGTACTCTCGCTGACACGATTGGAATATGAAAATTCAAGTAAGTCCATCAGGTTTGGCGACAATGTGGATCATGTTTTTTATCGGGGGCTCGTTCTGCTGTCCCATGCTTCCATTCAGGTGTCATCATCTGACCACAATCCAATCACAGCGCAATTCCGCGTTATCGAACCGAAAACAGTGGAGTTGGTCCAATGAAAGCACTCTCTGGGCAGCTTCTTTTAATCTGCATTGTGAGCACAATTCTGTTTGTCAGCACTGGGGTTGCCCACGCTGACAAAAGTGACGAAATCAATCACCTGTTGGATTTTATTGCTCAGTCGGATTGCATATATATTCGAAACGGCAAGGAGTATAGCGCCCTGGAAGCCCGTGATCATATTGCCGGTAAATATGAGTCTGTGAAATGGCGGATAAAAACCTCCGAGACCTTTATCAGCAAGATAGCATCAAGCAGCAGCTTCTCGGGGAAACAATATATGATACGCTGTAAGGAAGTGGAACAGACCACTGAGCAATGGCTTTCCAGGGAATTGGGAAACTACAGAAGTCGACATCAGTAAACAAAATTTAAATTGCTGCCCACACAACCAGAACTCTGACGGGAGAAGCCTCCATAATAAGGGTTGTTGGTTCAACACCTTAGCTGGAAGAGCGGAACACATGGGCTTATTCACCAATAACCGCGGCTTAAGACGCCGGCCTGTCTTTCGAATACTTTTGTTCTCTGCCGGCCTGTTGCTCGCCGGCTGCGCAACCACCATCCCCATTGATTATGATCGCACACCTTCTGTGGCCCTTGAGACTCCGGAACAGACCGAACTGGGCAGCTTTTTTCAACCCGAGATTGAGGCTCATCCAGGCAAATCTGGAGTTGTCCTTATCCCTACAGGTGAATGGGGGTTTCGTACCCGTGCCGGGCTGTCGAATCAGGCCGAGAAGACCATCGATGTTCAGTATTACATCTGGGATGCAGACACTGCCGGAATCATCCTGGCGGAGCGGATTATGCGCGCCGCCGACCGGGGTGTTCGGGTTCGCATGCTGCTCGACCATCTCACGACCAAGGATATGGATTTCAAGTTCTCTCGGATGGATGACCACCCCAATATCGAGATTAGGCTGTTCAATCCCTTTGCGAATCGCGAGTTCCAGTTCCTCGAGTTTTTATTCAGCCTCGAGCGACTTAATCATCGCATGCACAACAAGGCGTTCATTGTTGACAATGCCATGGCCATCGTCGGCGGGCGTAACATCGGCAATAATTATTTCGGGGTTGATGCAGCTTCCAATTTCCGGGATCTGGATCTGGCAATAGTTGGGCCAGTGGTACAGGATGTATCCACAAGTTTCGATCAATTCTGGAATAGTGAATTCTCCGTGCCTATAAGCTCCGTTGTTGAGGAGAAGTTGTCTGAACAGGATCTCCAGGAGAAAAAATTGAACCTCTACCGTTGGGTGGAAGAGGTTGAGGACTACCCCTATCCCATCGACACCACTTCCGATGTCGTTATGGCAAAGCTGAAAGATTTCCGTGAGGACTTCATCTGGGCCACGGCGAAAATAATTTATGATGAACCTGACAAGCTTGAAACCAAGGAGGAAGAAGTCGCCGACCAATTGATTCTGCTCGGTAAAGCAAAAGACCGTGAAGCCATAATTGAGGCGGCATATGTGGTCCCGGGCCCCGAGGGTGTAGAAAGAACGCGCATAAACAAGGAAAATGGCATTCGACAGCGTTTGTTGACCAATTCTCTGGCGACCAATGATGTTGCTGCGGCGCATGCCGGCTATGCAAAATACCGCCGTGCCCTGATCAGAAATGGAATGGAAGTCTATGAACTTCGGCCCGATGCTAAATCTGTCAAGCGCAACTGGTCACTAGTAGCCGGTCGCTCCAAGGCGAGTCTGCACACCAAAGCTTTTGTCGCCGACAGGGAAGTTGTCGTGATCGGTTCCTTCAACGTCGATCCACGCTCCACATCTCTCAACACGGAGATCGTTATCGTGGTGGAAAGTCCTGAACTGGCAAGCCAGGTTCTGGCATACATGGATGAGGGTGTCCTGCCCGAGAACAGCTATCGGGTTGTCCTGGAGGCCGACGCGGAGACAGGCACCGAACGCCTGGTTTGGATTACAGAAATTGAAGGCGAGACTGTTCGTTATTACTCGGATCCGGAGGTTAGCGTCTGGCGTCGCTTGAGCTCTTGGTTCATGGGGCTATTCCCCATTGAAAAACATCTTTAGCCTTTTTGCACAAAATAGATGGGCGCTCTTGGCTACTATCAACAAACGGGTTCAGACAAAAAGGGCTACAAGTATGGACCTGTAGCCCTTTGACTTTAATGGAGAGCCCGGAAACGGACCGGAGGCCAAAAAGAAAGAGCGACCCGGGGAAGGTCGCTCTAGATAAATATTGGTCGGGATGACTGGATTCGAACCAGCGCCCCCCTGCTCCCGAAGCAGTGGGCAGCGCTTATAGTCAATTGGGAAACCTTTCGATTTAGGTCATTGTGTCCAGGTGATTTTGTACTTGAATATTTCTGGGGCGAGCCAGTCAAGAGTTTCTTCACCTACCTGTGCAAAAGGATACATCAGGTAATTAATGGCCGGGCCTTTTTGAGGTGGGTTTAATTGCAAATCACGCCCTTCACTTAGACGTATGCGGTACTGGTCAACGCGTCCCCAAAAACTTTCACGAATAATTGCCGTTTCCTGGTCATCAAGGGTTAGCTTTCTTTTTAGCATGGCCTTGCGTACATCTGCAGGGTCTACAGGAACCCAGCCGTATCCGGGCAAATAGAATTCTGCCCAACAATGTTGCCACTTGCTGACGTCTTGACTGTCTTCTTTGCCGGAACGAATGCCTAATGTCTCTCTAGTGGGAACCCCGGCAGCACGTGCGAGGGCCACATAAATAGAACTGATGTCAGCGCATTTACCACCTGGCCTGCGGAGAAACGACGTAACATCTCCTACGCCACAGCCACTTGTTTCTGGGTCACGATAGGTGTTTTCAATCGTCCAATCATAGACTGCACGAGCTTTCTCAAGGATTCCGTTTTTGCCCGCAGTGATCTCGTCGGCAAGTTTTTTGACTTCGCCTGTGATTGGCCCGAGCTTTGTTGAAGAAAGGTAAAGTTTGTAGTCACGTGGATCGTAGACTGCCTCTTCCTCTGGAAAGTCGCGTTTGACTTGCTCAACTCGTTCGGCAGCGAAGCTCAATGTTATTTTGCGTTCTTGTGTCTCCTTCGGCCAATACACATAGAGCATCGGGACACCGAAAACCCTTTCAGTGTAGACCGCTGCCTCAGAATAAGTCCCATCCCATTTTATGTCGTTGATGATCTGATGGCTATCTGAGACAGGGTACGGAACCCAGAGTTTTGCTTCTTGACCGGGATTGTGTGTAGATAGGTCAAAGTCCCAAGTGAACCGGCCGTTTTGTTGGGTCGCATAAGACGGGAAGGCTACAAT
>JAAXQF010000504.1 GCA_012974435.1 Desulfuromonadales bacterium
GACAGAGTGCCAACGGTCATCTTTGACGAAGTGGACGCCGGTATCGGTGGGGCTGCAGCTACTGCGGTTGGGCGCAAGTTGCAAGTCGTGAGTCGGACCTCGCAAATCCTTTGCGTGACACACTTGCCGCAGGTGGCAGCCTTTGCCGACCACCACCATCGCGTTGTTAAACGTGAGCTTGACGGTCGCACTCTGACTGCGATGGAGCACCTCGGCAGTGACGAGAGGGTGCAGGAGATGGCCAGGATGCTCGGTGGGGCTACGGTTACAGAGCAGACCTTGCTGCACGCGAAAGAGCTGATTTCTACGTCGTCGGCTTCCTGAGAAATTTAACTCAGCAATTATTGCCAGGAATACTCATGATTAGAAAAGCGATTCTTCAGGATGCCCGTCAAATACACCAGCTGTTGATGGTTTACGTCAAGGATGGTCTGGTGCTCTCGCGTTCACTGATGGACATTTTTGAGTCGATCAGAGATTTTTATGTCTTTGTCGAAGATGACCGGGTTGTAGGTGTTGCTGCTCTGAATATCTGTTGGGAAGATCTTGCCGAGGTGCGCTCCCTGGTTGTTCATGAAGATGTTGCAGGACGAGGAATTGGCAGTCATCTGGTTGAAGCCTGTCTTTCGGAGGCGAGTCAGCTTGGTATTGGCAGAGTTTTTGCTTTAACTTACCAGCAGAACTTCTTCGAAAAGCTTGGTTTTGAAGTGATTGAGAAATCAGAACTGCCGCAAAAGATCTGGAGTGATTGCATCAAGTGTGTGAAGTTTCCGGACTGCGATGAGATTGCACTGAGTATTTCTCTTTAGATGGAGTGTTTTTTTTCTCGGTGTGTTGGTTAAGTGCTTGATAATACCGTTTGTTGTGTCTTTAATCTTGACAGTGGGCTTGATAATCCTTTAATAATTAGCGTTGAAATCCCGTAAAAACAAGTTGTTCAGGAGGTTTAAAGATTTGTCAGCAAAACGTTTTACCGTAATGATCATACCGGAAGGATCCCATCAGGTTCGTCGCTTTGCGGTGCGGAGCTCTGTTGTCAAAGGGGTTCTGGCTTTATCTGTCGTTCTGGCTTTGGGTCTTACTGGCCTGATTGCCGATTATGTATTGACCAATCTGGATCGTAATGAGCTCCACCGCCTGCAGGTTGAAAACCTGTCGCAGCGCGAAGAGTTGAATCGTCTGGTGGTTAAGCTCGAAGACCTGCGCCAGGAGATGGTGGTTTTGGCACAAAATGATGCCAAGGTCCGTGTCATGGCGAAGCTTTCGGCTCCTAAAGGTGACAGCATAGCCGGTGTCGGCGGTCCTGCCCAGGAAGACGATGTCAATCGAGAATTCAGTGAAATCCAGCGACGCATTGACGAAGTGCGGCGCCAGATTGATCTGCGTCGTGAAAGTCAGGAAGAGATTCAGGGTATTCTTAATGACCAACGCTCATTGCTTGCTGCCAAGCCCCAGGGTTGGCCTGCCAAAGGTTGGTTGACCTCAAGTTTTGGCTTACGTCGAGACCCTTTCAATGGCAGACGCAAGATGCACGAAGGGCTTGATATCGCATCGCGGATGGGAAGCCCGGTGATTGCAACGGCTGATGGTATTGTCAGCAGCGTCAGAACCGAATCTGGTTACGGCAAAATGGTGACTCTTGATCACGGCTATGGTTACCGAACTCTTTACACGCACAATTCAAAATTTCACGTCAAGGTAGGTCAACGGGTCAGACGAGGTGATCGTATCGCGTCTGTGGGGAATACCGGTCGCTCGACAGGTTCCCATGTTCACTACGAGATCCGTCTTAACGGTGTTCCAGTTAATCCGAATAAATATCTCTAAGTATGCTTCACATAACAAAAAAAGCCCGGCATCGCCGGGCTTTTTTTGTTTTAACTGTTTCGTTCTAATGAGCCTGCCATCTGTTCCGTTTGCCATCCTGATACTTGAACAACCAGTATGTCCTTGTTTTCCTTCTCTATTTAAGTGTGTTCTGGCAGTTGACTAATTGAAGTCTTCCGCTAATCTTTCTCTAACGACATTGAAACTCATGATCTGAAGAGGATCATTAACGTTAAAGAGGCTACTTAAAAAAGGAGAATTACGATGAAGATGGTTTGCAAGCAATTGTTGATGGTCACATCATTAGTGTTGGCATTATGTTTGACTCTTCCCTTGGTTGTTAGTGCAGAAATGGTCAAGAAAGCGGATAACTTTATTGTTGTTCTGGACCAGTCAGGTTCCATGGCTCAAGCCAAGGCCAAGCCAGGTGAGCAGAAACTTGATAAGGCGATTGCTAATGTTAAGCGTTTTGATCAGGCCGTTCCCGAACTAGGTTATACCAGTTCGGTTGCTCTCTTTGCTCCTTACAAAACAGTTAGCAAACCTGCGACCTACAAGACAGGTTCTCTAGGTTCTGCGTCAGAGAGCTTCAAGCCTGCATTTAACAGCTTCACAACCTTAGGTGACGGCTTAACGGCTATTGCCCCTTCCACAGCCGGTAAGACTTCCCTCATCATGTACACCGATGGTGTCTGGAATGACGGTGTTGATCCTGTCGCTACTGCCAAGAATCTTTATAGCCAGAACTCTGATCTGTGCATTCATGTTGTAAGCTACGCTGATACACCTGAAGGGCAACAGACGATCGATGCTATCAAGGCTCTTTCCGGTTGTTCTGTTGCTGTGGACGCTAAGTCTCTTGAGTCTGATGCGGCAATGGCTCAGTTTGCTAAAGATGTCCTTTATGACGTAGTTCAGCCTGCTCCAAAGCCTGCTCCTAAGGTTGCTCCAGCACCAGCTCCAGCTCCAGTCGCTAAAGAAATTATCACTTTCAGCCTGTTGTTTGATTTTGATAAGGCAAACATTAAAGACGAGATGGTTCCGGTTCTTGAGGAAGTCAAGATGATCCTGAAGGATGACATGGGCACTAACTTCGTCCTTTCCGGCCATACTGATTCGTCAGGCCCTGAAGCCTACAACCAGGGGCTGTCGGAAAGGCGTGCTGCTTCGGTCAAGGGTTGGCTCACTGACAATGGCGTTACCGCTTCACGCTTAGAGGCTGTTGGCTATGGTGAGACTCGCGCCAAGTACAACAATGACACCAGAGAAGGTCGCAAACTCAACCGTCGCGTCGAGTTGCAGTCGAAGTAGACCTTTCCCAGGTCAATGAGAAGAACCAAGGTCGGCCGGGTGCTTGCAGCATCCGGCCGACTTTATTTTTCCCAGCCTCTTTTGTTGCGTCGTCCTGAGGGAGAGCTATACTTCGATTTCACGGTATGATTTGACGTAAATTGTTATATGGAGTAGGTGAGCGCTGTTCTTATGTTGGTGTTTTCTGCAGGAAAGTTACTTTCTTTTCTGTGAAATCAGAGGGTTAACCCAACGTAAAGACTTTCTGGTACGATCGTTGCTCAGTAGAGAGTAACAAGAAACAGAAATTCCTTAGTTGGAGGTGCCTTATGAAAAGTCTGGTTCAAGTCTTAACTGTAACGATCATTGTTTTTCTCTTTGCCATGCCGGCGGTGTCAAGTGGTGTGGTCACCAGTAGTCCGCCTGCAGATAATGAGCTTATGGTCAGGCTCGCAGAATTCGAAACCTTTGCCAGATCAAAAGTACGGCAACTGAATCAGAATCATAAAAATTCCCAATCTCACATGAAGATCACTCAGCAAAAAGATGGCACCTATCGTGCCCGTTACCATAAAATTGACGATTCGACCATGAAGGTCAAGGTGCGGCGCTCGCAGTCTAATTCTGCTCCTTACGTTGGCATAATTAGCTATAGAGAGCAGATTTTTGAGTCCTCTGCCAGTGCACTGGAAGAGTTTGAAAACGATATGTTTGCGGTTGTAGAAGTTATACCCAACAGGCATATCTTTAGTTTTCGTAAGGGAGCATGGAACTAAGGTGTTAGTGGCGTCTATATAGATGCTGATCGTTGAAAGGTAACGGCGCAATTCCTGGTATGCTGGCTCGGGGTTGTGCCGTTTTTTTGTCCTTGTCTGCACTATGTCTGGATGTTTAAAAGCTATATTGACCTGCCCCTTTAGCGCTTGTGAGTACACTCTCTGCTGTGTTAAAATTCGCAATTCTGAACGGAACGCCAATCGGCGTTTTTTTTCGCATATTACGTGTACATGGAGCTATACATGATTGGAAGTATTCTGAAAAAGATCGTTGGCAGCAAGAACGATCGTGAGCTTAAAAAGCTTCAGCAGCAGGTTGAGGATATTAACGCACTTGAGCCGTCCGTACAGACCCTTACAGATACTGAGCTGAAAGCCAAGACAGTTGAATTTCGTTCGCGCCTGGAGAGTGGCGAGACCCTTGATGATCTCTTGGGTGAGGCTTTCGCCGTGGTGCGAGAGGCCGCTGTGCGTGTGTTGGGTATGCGGCACTTTGATGTACAGCTTATCGGCGGTATGGTTCTACATTCCGGTAAGATTTCAGAGATGAAGACTGGTGAGGGTAAGACCCTGATGGCGACCTTGCCCGTTTATCTTAACGCTCTGGCTGGAAAGGGTGTGCACGTTATTACGGTGAATGATTACCTCGCCAAGCGTGATGCCGCCTGGATGGGCATTGTCTATAACTTCCTGGGCCTTGAGGTCGACTGTGTTGTCCATGGCTTGAATGATGAACAGCGAAAGGCCGCCTATAGGGTAGATATCACCTACGGCACAAATAATGAGTTCGGCTTCGACTATCTTCGCGACAATATGAAGTTCGCACTTGAGGATTATGTCCAACGCGATCTCTACTACACCATTGTCGACGAGGTCGATTCGATTCTGATTGATGAAGCCAGAACACCTTTGATTATCTCCGGGCCGAGTAATGTAACCAGTGAACTTTATTATAAAGCTGACAAGGTTATCCCGCGACTGAAAAAGGGCGAGATGATCGAAGACCGGGAAGGAACCATCGGTCGAACTTTTAAAAGTTATACCGGTGACTACACGGTTGATGAAAAATCCAAGTCGGCGACGCTTACAGAAGAGGGCGTTTTGCAGCTCGAGAAATTATTGGGTGTTGATAACCTCTACGAGCCTGCCAACATGGCGATTCTTCACCACGTCAACCAGGCTCTGAGGGCCCACGCCATCTTTAAGCGTGATGTTGATTACGTGGTCAATGACGGCGAAGTGGTCATCGTTGACGAGTTCACCGGACGCCTGATGCCAGGTCGGCGCTGGAGTGATGGCCAGCACCAGGCGATTGAGGCAAAAGAGGGTCTGAAAGTCGAGAAAGAAAATCAGACTCTGGCAACGATCACTTTCCAGAACTATTTCCGTATGTACGAAAAGCTGGCCGGCATGACCGGTACGGCGGATACCGAAGCGGCAGAATTCAATGAAATTTATGGTCTTGAAGTTGTCGTCATGCCGACTAACAAGCCGATGATTCGCATTGATAAGGCCGATGTAATCTACAAAACCGGCAAGGAAAAATTTAACGCGGTTATTGAAGATATTGTCGGCCGGCATGAAACCGGACAACCGGTTCTGGTCGGCACCATAACCATTGAAGACTCGGAGATCCTTTCTGAACTTCTGAAGAAGCGTGGCATTAAGCATAACGTATTGAACGCCAAACAACATGAGCGAGAAGCTGAAATAGTCGCTCAGGCGGGCCGTAAGGGGGCTCTTACGATTGCAACCAACATGGCCGGGCGTGGTACCGATATTGTCCTGGGCGGAAATCCTGAGATGATGGCCAAGCGTGAGGCCGAGGCTGCCGCAGAACCTGAGCAGGCGTTTGACCAGACCCTGGAAAAGTACAAAGTTCTCTGTGCGGCCGAGAAGCAGGAAGTTCTTGACTCTGGCGGTCTGTATATCCTTGGTACCGAACGGCATGAATCGCGTCGTATCGATAACCAGCTGCGTGGTCGTTCCGGCCGCCAGGGTGATCCGGGCGAGAGCCGTTTTTACATGAGCCTTGAAGACGATTTGTTGCGTATCTTTGGCTCTCATCGCGTCTCTTTCGTCATGGAAAAGCTTAAGGTGCCTGAAAACGAGGCGATTGAGCATGGTATGATTTCCAAGGCGATTGAAGGGGCGCAGAAGAAGGTTGAAGCGCACAACTTTGAAATTCGTAAACATCTGATTGATTATGACGATGTCATGAATCGTCAACGCGAAGTCATCTATCGCCAACGTAAGGAAGTCCTTGCGGGTGAGAATGTGCGCGAAACGATTGATTCGATTCTTGATGAGATGGTTGAGGATATTGTCGCGTCTTTCTGCCCGGATAAAACTCCTGCCACAGAATGGAACTGGGAAAGTCTGACGACCGATTTTATTAATCAGTTCAACTTTCCCCCCGTGCTTCCGGAAGTCGAAAAAGAGCTTAAACCGGAAACACTTGAAGACAGCTTTAAAGAGCAGGTGACCGCTCGTCTGGCCGAGCGCGAGGAAGCGTTTACTTCACCGGTTCTGGAACACTTGATGAAAGTGCTGCTGTTACAGACCATCGACGCAAAATGGAAAGACCACCTGCTGTCGATCGATCATCTCAAAGAAGGAATCGGCATGCGCGCTTATGCGCAGAAGAACCCGAAGGAAGAATACAAGCGTGAGGCTTACGCGCTCTTTATGGATATGATGGGTCGGATTCGTCAGGAGGTTGCGCAGAAGCTTTTCAGGGTGCAACTGGCGCGTGAGGAGGAGGTCGCTGAGATGGAAGCGGAGCAGCGTCGTGAGAGACTCGCTCTTGCCCGTCAGGGTGGGCCGAAGCCTGCGATTCAGGCTCCATCCAAACGTGATGTTGATAAGGTCGGCCGCAACGATGACTGTCCTTGCGGTAGCGGTAAAAAATATAAGAAATGCTGTGGACAATAGTTCCTTTGTCCTAGTGCCGCGTCAATGACAAACTGACGCATCCAACTTGTTCTTTTCCGCGCCTGCTTCGTTATGTCTTAAGCCACTTAGTTTCAACTATGTGACTCAAGACATGCCTTGCTGGCACAAAAAAATACGGCGTTGTATTTACGTCATTTCATCATTGACACGACACTAGTTATTGTTATGAAAGTTTAATTGTTCGAACTGTTATTTGATGCTTGGGAGAGACGGCATGGTCAAGGGGTCTGACGGAGAAACCTGTTGCAGACTGCTGCTTCTGGAGGCAACCCCCGGGAGCCTTGCCGAGGCTCGTCTCGCCTGGCCTTCCGCAGATGTGTTTAAGCGCGCTTTGAGTGAAACACAAGGCGTCGCTGACCAGATCTCCCGGGAAAAAATCCAGATTGTCTTCAGCGATTTATCATGGGCGGGTTGTTCAGCCCTTAATATCCTATCGCAAATCCGTCGTGTCCACCCGCAACTTCCATTGGTCGCCATTCTTCCTGAAGAGGATTTTTCTTTAGGCCTGTCCGCGTTCCGCACAGGTGCTGATAATGTTCTCGTACATCCTCTTGACAAAGATGCCCTGCTTGCCTGTAGAGAAAATTTACAGAGCCGGGAGCATCTTCTGACAGGAATGTTGCGGTTGTTTTCTCTCGATTCGGGAAGTGAAAGCTGGGATTGGCAGGTTTTCTCACTTCCTGAAGCTCTCAATCGGGGGCTTGAAAACCATGATATCAGAATCCAGGAAATGAACCTCGACCTGCACGTGGATTTTCCTGAAGACCTCCTGCCGGTCTGGGCAGATCAGGATAAGCTGGTACTGTTATTTGATGGTCTCGTTGATAATGCCGTCAAGTTCAACCGTCAGGGCGGGCGTCTTTCTGTCACGGCAGGAAATCTGACATTGCACGGTGAGCCGGCTCTTTATCTCCAGATTAGCAATCAGGGGAAAACAGTTCCAAGAGAGAGTGCAGAAGATATCTTCCAGGAATATTCTCAGCTCGGAGAACTTGATGCCGGCAAACCCAGTGGTATCGGTGTCGGTCTTGCGACGTGCCGGGCTATTTTGCTTCAGATGCAAGGTGTTTTTTTGAACCTAAAGATGAGGAAGGGACTTCAATCGGTCTTCTTTTGCCAACCAGAATGGAGTTGAACTATGGCTGAATCTGTATTTGCGGTTCCGAAGGGATTCAAGGCGGCGGCTTACAGTTCGGGAATCAAAAAGTCCGGGAAGTTGGACCTTGCCCTGATTTGTGCTGACAAGCCGGTCGAATGTGCCGGTGTTTTTACGACCAATAAAGTTATTGCGGCGCCTGTCAGGATTACCGAGTCACGGATGCGCCAGGGGCTTTGCCAGGCCATCCTGGTCAATAGCGGCAACGCTAACGCCTGCACCGGAAATCAGGGACTTCATGATGCACGTCGTTGTGGCGACCTGGTTGCGGAAACCCTTGATATTGCTCCGGAGTTGGTTGCGGTCTCTTCAACGGGAGTGATCGGTGTGCCGTTACCGATGCTCTGTTTTGAGGAGCATGTGCCGAGTTTGTGTAGAATGTTGAGTCACGACCAGTTTGACGGTGTGGCAAAGGCGATGATGACGACCGACGCTTTTCCGAAGATGTGTGGCCGAACAATCAACATCGATGGGCTGGAAGTTCATTTGCTGGGTCTCGCCAAAGGTGCGGGGATGATCCACCCCGACATGGCGACCATGCTCGCTTTCGTTGTGACTGATGCTGTTCTAGCTGATGGGTTGCTGGATGAGGCGTTACGGCAGTCGGTCAACGCTTCATTTAACCGGATTACTGTTGATCGGGATACTTCTACGAACGACATGGTCCTGCTGCTCGCCAGTGGTGACGCCGAAAACCCGGAGATCAGTGAGGGCTCTGCTGCTCTCGGGCAATTCTGTGGTGCATTGAATGAGATTATGCTTGAGCTGGCGAAGATGATCGTCCGCGACGGCGAAGGCGCGACAAAACTGGTGCGTATCCAGATTAATGGTGCCGCAAATGACGCCGATGCCCTGCTTGCTGCTCGCTCGGTTGCCACGTCACAGTTGGTCAAAACTGCTTTCTTCGGCGAGGATGCCAACTGGGGGAGGATTATTGCTGCCGTCGGTTACTCTGGAGCTGATGTGGACCCGGACAAGGTGAACATCTCGTTTGACGATGTCGCTATGGTTAGCAACGGCCTTGGTCTTGACTCCGCACAGGAAGCAAGGGCGAGTGAAGTTCTGAAGAAGCCCGAGTTTACAGTGACGGTTGACCTCGCCCTGGGTGAAGGAAGCGCCTATTATTACACGTCTGATCTGACTTATGACTACGTCAAGATCAACGCGGACTACCGTACCTGATAAGTTGCAACTGCAAACTTTGTAGTCGCTTCTGAAGTAGATGAATGAACTCTCCAGCGAAACATATAGACCACACACTGTTGAAGTCCGACGCAACCCGTGCGGATATTGCCAGCCTGTGTGAAGAGGCTGTCGAGCATGGTTTCGCCTCGGTCTGTGTCCCGCCTTCTTTTGTGCCTCAGGCGAGCCAACTGTTGTACGGGTCCGAGGTCGCTGTCTGTACGGTGGTCGGGTTTCCGCTCGGTTACCAGGCTACTGAAACCAAGGTTTTTGAAGCCCGACAGGCTGTTTCTGCAGGCGCCGTTGAGGTTGATATGGTCATCAACCTCGGTTCAGTGCGTAATGCAGATTTTAACGCTGTTGGCGATGACATCCGCCGAGTGGTTGCCGCTGCCGAGGACGCTGTTGTTAAGGTGATTATCGAATGCTGTCTCCTCAACAACGCTGAAAAGCGCAAGCTGGTTGATATCGTTGCTGAAAGTGGCGCCGGTTATGTCAAGACATCGACCGGGTTTGCTGCCTCTGGCGCGACTCTTGAGGATGTCAAGCTGCTTGCAGAGTGCAGCGCAGGCAGGATTCAGGTCAAGGCTGCCGGAGGTGTTCGAGACTGGGCAAGTTGTCGGGATATGATTGCGGCGGGTGCTGATCGGATCGGTACGAGCGCCGGGGTTGTCATCCTGCGCGAATGGCAGGAAGAGGCTGGGTTATGATGTCGATCTCTGGGAAACGCGCTGTCTGGATTGTGCTTGACGGTGTTGGCCTCGACGCCTTGCCTGATGCGAAACTCTATGGCGATGAAGAGGCGGCAACCTTGCCCCACGTCGCGATGGCCTGCGGCGGTTTGAATTTGCCGAACCTTCAGCAGCTCGGTTTAGGCTCTCTGGCTGAAATTACAGGTGTTCCGCCTTTAGCCACCCCTTGTGGAGCTTACGGTCGGCTCGCTGAACGTTCTGCCGGCAAAGACAGTATTATTGGACATTGGGAGCTTGCCGGCGTCGTCGTAGAGAAGCCTTTTGCAACTTATCCTCAAGGCTTCCCCGATAAGCTCGTAGATGCATTTGCGGCAATCAGTGGTATGCAACCCCTTGGCAATGTACCCGCGGGAGGTATCTCAATCCTCAAAGAGTACGGCGCTGAGCATCTCAAGACCGGACGTCCGATCCTCTACACCAGCGTTGATTCCGTTTTTCAGATCGCTGCTCACGAAGATGTTTTGTCGCCACATCAATTATACCAGCTCTGTATGAAGGCTCGTCGGCTTGCTGATGAATACGATATCGCTCGTGTTATCGCCAGGCCCTTCGAGGGGAGTGAAGAAAAAGGCTTTCGTCGCACTCCACGACGTAAGGACTTTTCAAAACCGCCTCCGCAGAAAACCCTCCTTGAGCAATTGTCCGAGCAAAACATTGCTGTCTCTACAGTCGGTAAGATAGATGATTTGTTTGCTGGGCGGGGTATCTCAACGAGTGTCACGACCCTTGACAATGCCGATGGCATGAGTAAAACCCTGACAGCTTTGGCGGCACTCGACGAAGGCTTGCTGGTCGTCAACCTGATTGACTTCGACATGTGTTACGGGCATCGCAAGGATGCTGTTGGTTTTGGTCGAGCTCTTGAGGCGTTTGATGCCTGGTTGCCAGAGCTCTATGCGCAAATGCGTGATGACGACCTCTTGGTCATCTGCGCGGACCATGGCTGTGATCCAACGACTGAAGGCTCGGACCATACGCGAGAGTATGTGCCGCTGTTGGTTTGGTCAAAATCAATGGCAAGGGGAGTCGCTTTGGGAGACCGCCCGTCCTTCGCTGATGCGGGTGCGACGCTGGCGGCATATTTTGATGTTGGAACTATTGCGACGGGTGAAAGTTTTCTCGACCTTCTGGGCTTGCCTGCCTGAGTCAGCTCTGTAGTTGTCCTGTGGTAAAATTACCGACACCATCGTTGCTGGCTGAGACCTCTCTGAGGAAGTGCTCCCTGATGTAAATCTGTAACTGTTCCGCGTGCTCTTCCGTGATGTCATCGAAACCGACGCCGAATCCCTGAAAGAAATTGTTCTCGGTTTCTGGCTGAACAGTGTAAAGAACCGACGCCTTGACTTCAATCTCTTTGCATTGGCCGAATAACGGGAAGACCACCGTGATTGGGTCCCCTTTGAGCAACTTTGAAGTGGCTTTGAAAAAGAGGCCTTGCATGCTGAGGCTGAGGACGTCAGCGAGGATGAATTCGTCATCCCCTGCACTGTACATTCCCGGCAGTTTGAGGCGGAGTCGAAGGTTCTGTCTCGGATGATTTTCTACCTGCCGCTGGATAAAGGCAAACAAGTCAAAAAGTTCAAACGGGACAGCGATGATTGAGTTCGGGGTTATCTCTGATTTTTCTGCGCCCTCCTGCTTAAGGGCTATCGTTAGTAGCTCTCCAGCTTTGATACTTTTGGTTGTCTTTTCATCAAGTGACAAGTCTTTAGCGGCAAAAAAAGCTTCGCCCATAATCAGAAGACTTGGGCTGCTTTCCTTGATGAAGGGCATGACCTGATCGGCTTTGCTGGTAGATAAGACACGGTAGCCCCAGTGCTTGAGTATCGGCTCAAGGGTTGCCAACAGTTCGGGGCGATTATCTGCAACGAGAATGTTCTTCATTTATACTCTGCGTATTAATAGGTTAAACACCGGTTTTACGCGGCATCAAAGTTTTTAACAGGTTGATTCCATTGAGATGATGATTAATTTAACGTATTCGTCATTTTGAGCAAAGGAGAAAATTCTCTATTGCTATTTCTACGCAGGAGGTTTCTGAAAGAGTCGAAGCCTTAAAGGTCAGACTGGTGGATGTTTGGAACCCTTTGGTCGGTAAGTGACGCTTTAAGAGGTGTCGGATGAGTCTGAATTCTTATCGATATCATAATTCTGAGGGCACATGATCCAAGCCCTTGTGCCCCCAGAAAACTTCAGCTTTTTTTCTTCCCTTTTCCCTTGAGTCTTTCTGCCCTGGCTTTGGCGAGTTTCTCGCCGAGACCGCGTTCTATTGCCATCTGACGCCGCTTTTCCGAGTAGCTTTTAGCCGCGAGAGACTGTGATCGTGGAATGTCAAACTGCTTGCGATACTCCGACGCCGTCATGTCATGAGACGTCTTAAGGTGGCGTGCGAGAGTTTTCATGCCTTTGCCGCAGATCATGCAATAGATTTTGTCCTTGCCAAAAGCTTTTTTACGGGTCACTGCTGGACCTGGTTCTTCTTCAGTGGCCTCAGTGATCGCTTCACCTTTTTCCAGGCTGTTAAGAGCGTTGTAAATATCATTCAACTCAGAAATGAGTTCTTCTTTTGTCATGTTCGTTGTTGATGCATGGGCTGCTACGATATCAGCCGCCATTTCCAGAATTGTTGCCATCATGTCCTCCACTGTTGATTTAGGTTTTCCTCTATTGTTTATTATTCAAATGTATCTTTAGTAATACAGCCTTTATTTGTATAATCAAGAAGAAAAGGGTAAATCTTTGTTTGTATTGTGATTATATTAGACGAATATGATGTAGTCTATTTGTGTAGTAAGTGTTCCGCTTGTTAGTAAATCTATCCTTTCAGTAAACAGTTAAAATGAAAGACGGAGGAATATGATTATCAGGGAAGTTATTGAAGCTACCGAAACCAATGTTCTCTGCGAATCTGCCTGCCACAGTCATTCTTCAAAAGGTCGACGGTTGCCTGAAGATGAGTGCCCGGTAAGAACCGTTTTTCAGGTTGATAGAGATCGCATTCTGTATTGTAAAGCTTTCCGTCGCCTGAAGTATAAGACGCAAGTTTTTCTCTCCCCGGAAGGTGATCATTACCGGACCCGATTGACTCATACCCTTGAAGTCAGCCAGATCGCCAGGACTATGGCCAGAGCCTTGCGCTTGAACGAAGACCTCACCGAAGCGATTGCCCTGGGTCATGACCTCGGCCATACGCCCTTTGGCCATGCCGGTGAGCGTGTCCTTGCTGAACTCCTGCCTGGAGGTTTTCATCATGTCAATCAGAGCTTGAGAGTCGTAGAGAAACTGGAGAAGAATGGAGCGGGTCTCAACCTTACCAGGGAAGTTGTTGACGGTATCCTTAAGCATTCCAAGGGGCAAGGTGCTTTACTCGGACGTCGATCTGAAGATCTTCCGGTAACACTCGAGGGTCAGTTGGTGCGACTTTCCGATGTGATCGCTTATGTTAACCACGATCTTGATGATGCGATCCGTGGTGGCTTGATTCGCCATGAGGACGTCCCTCAGGATTTACGGGAGACTCTCGGCGAGAACAGCTCGCAAAGGCTGAACACAATGGTCACCGACCTGATCAAAACAACGATGAATGGGAGCTATGAAGTTGTGCAGCTTTCTGTTCCGATCGCGGATCAGGTGTCTGCTCTGCGTGATTGGTTACATGCGAATGTTTACATGGCTGGTGCTGTAGAGGACGAATTTAGAAAAGCGAGTCGATTACTGCGCGAACTCTTTGTTTATTTCATGGAAAGACCGAAGGAATTGATCGATTATGGTGGCCGCTGTGAAGAGGGCGAGACGGACGAAATTGCGGTCGCAGATTTTCTGGCCGGGATGACGGATCGATACGCCATGAACCTTTATCAGAAGCTGTTTTTCCCGCAACCCTGGAAAGCTGTTTAGTGGGGTGGTACCAAAAGCAAGCAGAGTTGCCGCGAGGCTTGACACCTGAGAAGTCAATATGGTAGTTTTTCAGCGCCTTTACAGCTATTTGACAGTTCCGGAAAACGGAGAAAATCATGGTTGATGCTGACCAGTTGCGTATCGTTTTTCACGTGAATGGTGTTGGCTTTGTGATGCCGGTTGCTAGTTTGCTGGCAATCCGTGGGAAAGGTGAGGATGCATTGACTGCGGTGGAGCAATTTGACTCACCCTTGCAGACCGGATTTATGGTTTACCGTAAGACTGGATGTCTCAGGCTATACCCTGGCGTCACTTTTTGAACTCCCGGAGACTGATTCTGATGTTGAGAGTCAGTTACTGGTTTTTACGGGTGCGGATTGTCCATGGGCTGTACTGAGAAACGTGTCAAATCAACAATTGTGAATATCGTTTTCTGGATCTGAACCGTGTTGTCGAGGATCCGGATTTTACGCTTTGTGG
>JAAXQF010000105.1 GCA_012974435.1 Desulfuromonadales bacterium
GAATACCTCTATCAATAAGAAGCCGATTTTCTTCTCGGAAGTCGTGATTTCTGGGACTATTCAGTTCAATGTCTGTCTTTTCGATTGATTAACTTTCTTCAGGGTTACTTCTTTCTGCAAAAGCGCGATCACGCACGCACCCCATAAACGACGCCTGCTAATCCGACGTACTTCAAAACCTTTGAATCCATAAACACTAGCTCCATTTCTGAGACAAGACGAGTTTTTGGCTAGAGTCTAAGACCCTAGCAGCGGACATGGCTCTGGCAAAACCAACTTAATCGCTCCGGGTATTACATCGAAACGCATACGGTTCGTCGTAACCGGCTCTCCGTCAAGATTCGTCGGCATATCTACATCAGACTCCCACTCTGCCCAAGGAACCCGATACCGTTTGACAAAATCACCGTTAATGGTGGGGTCCTGTATCTCCCTGATCGCTTGTAAAAGTCGATCTTTAGGGAAATCCAGCAAGGCAACAATGTCCATGAGGCCATCATTGATTAGGGCATTAGGAGCGAGCTGTTGTCCACCTCCTGCCTGGCGTCCATTACAAGCCGCCCCTACAATGACCTTACTCTTTAATATGCCATCTGGAGTGCGTAGTTGGCCTCTATAAGGATTAAACTTAACAGCTTGTATCAAGCCACTTAAGGTGTAGGCGCCTCCACCAAGGAAATTTTTTAGTTCTACAGGTGTATTCGCAGTCACCTGTGCTCCAAAGCCTCCAGTGGCCACATTGATAAAGTGCTGCTCGTTAGCTCGGATGCAGTCTATAGAGTACGCCTTTCCTGTTTGAGCTAAGGTCAAGGCTGAAAGAGGGGTGTCCGGAATACCACAAGCGGTAGCGAAGTCATTGGCTGTACCCAGAGGCAAGATGGCAACCTCGGGTCGGTCTTCCTGTTGCAAATGCATCAAAGCATCAGTAACCTCTTTGACTGTCCCATCACCACCACCTGCAACTAAACGCTTGCAACCTTCAGCAAGTGCTTCTTGAACAAGCCTATGAACATCTCCCTTTTCCCAAGTGGTTCTGACCTCGACAGGACCATCAGCCCGTGCTCTGTAAATCGCGTCGCGAACAGGATCAAGGGCCGCTTTTTTACCATTAAGAAGGATACGGATTCTCATAGTAGGGAAACATAACGGTCCGGTGCTGTACCAGCCGAGTCTTTGACTACTCCGCCTGCGGCAAAAGTTTGGGTTGAAAACAAGACTATAAGCCCTGCTAGAGAGAATATAAGTCGTCTCATCTTAATCTCCTTTTTAGTTCATCCAGTCAAACATTGCTGACGGTACTGCGGGGATGACGTAGAAACGAAAGTCCCATTCCGAACCAGGAACATCGTCAGGCATGATGACCGAGTAGTGAGCCTCGACTCCGAATCGCACTGGCACCTTGCCAATCTGGACCGTCTTGTTGATGCCAAACCCGATGGGGACTGTAAACGCGTTGTCACTGTTCTCTTCCCAGTTGGCAATAATATTTGGAGCAGCTCCAATTGATGTCGTGTCATTGAGGCTGTAGTAGGCAAGGTACTGAAGGTTAGACATATTAACATCGGAACGATCATCATCACCAGCATAGTCCCAGTAATGCTGAAGCAGGCCGCCAACTTTCCACTTTGGTCCAAGATAGATTGCAAGGGCTGATGGTCCGGCCGTCCACTTGCCTGTGCCAAGGATATCTTCGCTTGCAGTTGGGAAGCCTAGGTCGAAGCCCGCGCCCCACAGGACATTGGCACCGTTGTCGAGTTTAAAAGATGGCTCAGCAGGAGTAAAAAGACCGACGTAGTACATGTCACCGAAACCCGTTGTCCGACCGTCAAAAAGGTTAATTGGAGCTGTACCGGATGGTGGCGTAACGGTGGGAGGGACGTTGCCATAGTCACCACCGCCAAAACCATCAATTTTATCTTGGTCGAGGGGTACGCTTGGCACAGTCCAGACAATGCGGTTGATAAGGGTCCAGTTTTCGTTGAGTTTCTTCGGAAATTGCGCGATGCCCATGTAGACGCCCTGGATTGCCTCCTCACCGTTGGCATCATTCTTCATCCGGTAAGAGTCGTACTGGGTGAACAACATCGCCACATTGCCGAGCGGATTATCCATCAGTGCCGACATCTGAGCCAACGTTGGTTCGCAACCAGCTTTCAAGACGTCGCCGAGATCCGCATCCGGTTGGTTGGCAAAGGAACGACACTCTTCAGACATAGCCTTGTTAACCTCGGCCTCAACGGCTACGACTTCAGCAGGAGTCGCCAGGTCATCAGCGGCGCCAAGGTCAGCCCCCGCTGCAAAACACGTTTGGGCCGTCATAAAAACTAATATTACGGAGACCAATAATAATTTCATCTGCAACAACCTCCCAGTCAATATCCTTTGCATCCTTTTCCTCCTTACTTTCTGTAAGTAACCCAGGGCGGCTTCGCTTTAGTTTGCGTATACCCTGCTAAGGCAACTACTTGAGCGCCGGGCCAAGAGCAATCCGTGCGTTATTAAGGCTACTGACCTGCCTTCAAATCATCCTCGGTCAAACCATGCTTCTTCATAAACGCCTTCAGCCACGGCTCGTCGACGTCACTGGTGTCGAATTTCCCGTCAATAGTGAATTGAGTGTATTCGGATTTGCGGGTCCGATCAGGTGCTGGTGCTTTGCGCGGTCCTGGTACATCCCAAGCATCATCCGCCGAGACGGCCATGCGTTCGGTTATTTTGTCTCTGGTGATATTCCATACCATCATGTCGTCGGCCATCGATAGAGGGCCGTCATATGTCGCACGAATACCGTCATAGACCTCATAGCGCGTGTCTTCATCGTTGAAGAAGTGATAGGCCACTGCGTGACGGGGCTTGACGGTGCTCATAATCTTCCCAAAAGCCTGGGCCGAGGAATGGAAGGTCAGGTTGATCCTTGCAGCCAACTGGGGTGGCTGGCCATATTTATCAATCATGGTTTTCGCTGTCATCCACGCCTCATGGATTGCCAGGTCAGCACCCTTGGCATAGTTGACATACCATTTATTCGGCGCGCTATCACCACCGATGACAATCTTGAAATCATTCCATTCCAGCGAGTAGCTGATCGGTCCATCACCAGCATGGATCGTAGGCCAAGAACGGATGGTGACTCCCCCTTCCTGATAAACGACTTTATTTAATCCCTTGTAGTCAAATTCGTGGACATTGATAGCACCGGGAGTAGGACTGATTGTCACGGCTCTTGTCATGTAATCCCAGTTGAAGGCTTCAAGCAATCTTTCCACGGCATATTTAGTTCCCATGTCCTCGCGAGCACCACTGGGACCCCAGACTTCAAGGGGTACAGTTCGACCGGCCGTCCAGCCTCCAGCCCACAGTGAAGAAAGGTCGGCCCAGTGGTCGGTATGCAGGTGGGTCAGAAAAATCTTAGTCAGGAAATCAGATGGGATCATCAGCGATTGCAGATTCGCGTGCGAACCGGAACCGATGTCAAAGAGAAACTTCTGTCCGTCACCCAGTTCAACCAGAAAACATGTGGCCGCCTGACTGCGCCTGGCAGACGGCATCCCGGTGCCTGCGGCGACAATACGCACTTCATCCTCTCCCAACTCCTCGGTACCTGGATAGTAAACGTAACGGTCGGGAGCAGTCCCATTGGGTTCCTTGACCACTCCACCGGCGGCTAAGACAGTGCCAGAAATCAACAAAAGTGCCAGCATTGTTATGAGAAGTTTCATTTTCTATCTCCTATTATTGTTTTGGTAGTGGCGGCGCGCAAAGCCCTCCCACTTTCCACCATTAATCTTTTAACAACCAGAGCACCTGGCTGGCAAACTACGATTCATCTGTTATTGTAATAACTAAACAATTAAACGTGTACAGTCTGTACAGTCTTCGCAAAAAAAAATTATAGCGTGAGGTTACATCTTGTCAAACTCGGTGAAGGTAAAATTAGGCAAAAAGACGACAAAACGAGTCAGCAAGACCGATTGGCTAACAAGGGCGCTCGAAGCCCTTGAAAGAGATGGCATTGATTCGGTCAAAATCTGTCTCTTATACACATCT
>JAAXQF010000106.1 GCA_012974435.1 Desulfuromonadales bacterium
ATGACCAACAGTAAAGTTCTCAACGCCAACCCCAAGGAGCGCCTTTACCATGTTATGGAAATGATTTTAGAGAGTGACCTGACCCGCTTAGAGCTACAGATGCGAATAGTTGCAGAGAAAGATCCGGTTGCCTGGAGAATGGTTGACCAAGTTTACCAAAACCGGCTTGGTTTTTTGCGCTCGACGTTCTCGGAATTGGGTTTTGAGGGTGAAGAACTAGAGATGCGTACACACCTGTTCGTTTGCTACCATACCTGGGAAGGGGTCATGTTTAGAGATCTCTCCAAGGCCAGCCGAGCCAAATGGCTCAAACTGCGACTTGAGTTTCTCTGTTGCTCTTGAAATACCATAAACGTTTCTGAAGCCACGACATCCAGTAAGTTTCTTAGCTTTGAGCTAGACTCTCTTAAAAGTTCTCTCTCAGCTCATCAATCCTCATTCACCTAGCAATTGACACACTCGGCAATACACGTCGATTATCCTCAATCGTCAAAAATCAGTATGTCCTAGAAGTTGTGTCAGAGACTAATGAGAGACATATGCGGTCAATCCCAGCAATTCCTGAACACCCTCCGGCTGACACACCCGTCCTCCCGATCTTCCTCCATAACAGCTCGTCTAAAAGACCCCTATATACTTTCGCAACACTGCCGACGATATATATTATACAAACAATAAGG
>JAAXQF010000107.1 GCA_012974435.1 Desulfuromonadales bacterium
CGATCACGCCGCCCGGATTGAGCGCACCACCCACTTTCTTCAGCAGCTCAATGTTTTTGTCGGGCAGGAACATGTGAATGATATTAAACAGCAACGCCACGTCGTAACCGCTGCCTAGGTCATCTGTCAAGAAATCACCTTCCCGAAATGAGACTCGTTTTTCCATACCCACGGCGGTAATGTTTACCTCTGCCAACTTCCGGGTCGGCACCCGCCCCCAGTCCGTTTGTCAGCTTTTCCCCCATCTGGAACTGTATCGGGTTTACATCCTGGGATGACGAGCTAAAGTCCGAATTGGCGATATAGAAAGTCGCACCTGTAAGGCCAGACTGGACAATGGCCTTAACTGCATTGCAGCCTCCTCCGCCAATACCGAAAACTTTAATGGATACAGGTTTTACCCCTTCGAATTCATACATATATTTCTCCGGCTAAGGCTGTTGCGCATATTGAGAAGGTTGTGGGACGACAATCCTTTCCCAGTATCACTCACTTCTGCGACAAATCGGGTCGTGCGGAAATATAAGGAATTGCAATGAACTGTGTAGCGAGGTGGGTAGCGACTAGGCTATATGCTTGGATGACATTACTGTACACGGAACCCCAAGAGATGCCTTTTGTTCGTTTTTTAGTATGAGGGTGGGTGGGCGGTGGTTCGCTTCAATGAATCGGCTAAAGATTTCTGAGCTAAATGGTGCGCCAACCTTTGAGTCAAAGTTGGCCATGATCCATTCTCTGATTTGTAAGAAATACAGAACCACAACTTGGTAACCAGCATTCCGATTAATCCAGAATGTGGTTTTTATTGACCTAACTAAGGGATTCAGGTAGTTTCAAACTTACTAATATAATTGTGTTTTCTACGAGATGATGCTTTTCGTGAGGGGCTTACAAAAGTTTATGAAACCGCATGTTCTGTACTAGCAGAAATGCGGTTTTTTTGTGTTTTTGGAATCACAGCTTTGCTGTTTATGCACCGGAGCACGCGAAACAAAAAACTTCGGTGTGACCTATTTTGACACACAGCCCATGTACTATTTTTTTGCATTACATCAGATATTACTGAACGATATTTACTCTTAAATTGTTTAGGGGGACAGTTTGAAAATTACTTTCGGCCTTGATCTTGATGGCTATATTTCACCAAAACCAACCAATGTTGCAGGAGAAGTGGTTGTTGGTCCATGTGGCTTGCTTCAACTTCTGGAAACACAGCTTGGGTTGAGCGGTAAGTTGGTTGGTGACTCCGAACGTATTCTCGAATATTTACGTTGTCTGAAGATTTCAGACAACGGCCAGCGTTTTTACAGTCGATCGCTGCAAGTCGATGAGTTGGCTGTTGCTAGAACTTTGTTGAGTTGGCGTGATACTTGGATTGAGGCTGGTTGGGACGGCACTGCGGCCGAGGGTGACAGTCGTAAACTCTTCGATATTGCAAGCGTAGAAGAAGTTGCTGTTAAAGAACTACCAGCAGGCAGGGTAGACAGGTTAAGGGCAGTCCTCAATTCTCTTAAGAACCGCAACCCCTTACAACTCGCTTTCCAGTTAGTTGACCCGCTGGCCGATTTTAGTTCGGTTTGGCAGGAAATTCTTTCCTGTTTTGAGTCCTTAGAGATTCCTGCCCATAGTTCGACAGTCAATGCTCCAGAGGGGACAGATCTGGCCGCTATCCAGGCCGCGCTTATCAACAACACCCCTGTGACTCTTAAGGGCGACGGTACTCTCTTACAGTTATCCGCTCATAGTGAATCCCTTCTGGCTAAAGGCCTCTCGCAAATCATTCGCAACAGATATTCCGGGAATTCCTGGTTTAAAGACAATCTACAGTCCGTTTTGATTGACGGGGGGGAGGCTGAAGTCTTGGATCAGGCTTTTGCAGGTAATGGCCTTCCGCGTATGGGGTTATCTTCACCTTCCAGTTGGAGACCACCTCTTCAGATTCTTCCATTAGCTCTAAGTCTTTACTGGTCACCGCTTGACCCTCATCGCTTGTTGGAATTTCTTACACACCCTGTATCACCGTTGCCAGCCCGGTTACGCTTTAAGTTGGCCGCAGTTGTCGCCGAATATCCTGGTATAGGTGGAGAAAACTGGAATGAGGTTATAGCGACCCTGAAGCAGAAGGTTGTTGAAGATGCTGACGGTGATGCATCGGCAGCAAATTTTATCGATGATTTCATCGCTGAATGGATAAATGTAGATCGGTTCTCACCCGATCAGGGCGCACCTGTTGACCTGCTGGCAGATTGTTGTACTCGGGTGGCGGGGTGGGCTTTAAGGCAGGCGACAAGACCAACGCTAGAAGCCCCTTTGCAGGGCTTGTTTTTCGCGGCCCAGGCGCAGGCGAGCCAGGCTGCCAAGTTGATCGAATCGATCAAGGATGGTGGCATGGAGTTTCTTCCTCGCTTGCAGCTTGAGCGTCTGCTTGATCAGATAACCTCTGCTGGAACTCCCATTCCACATATACAAGCGGAATGTGGGCATGTGCCTTATCTTGGTCGCCCAGAAGCAGCGATTGAGATAGCAGAGCGTATGGTCTGGTGGAATTTTTCTGAGACAGGTCTCCCTAACCGTTGGCCATGGAGCCTCTCTGAGATTAAACAGCTTCACAGTCACGGGGCAAAACTTGCTTCGGTTGATGGCTTGTTAAAGAGCCTCTCCCGCCGGTGGGAGCGTCCGATACTCAATGCAAGCCAGCAAGTGATTTTGGTTCTGCCAAAGGTCAAAGGCAATGACGCTGTCCGTCATCATCCACTCTGGGACAGAATATCTGCCATCACTCGTAATAATGTTCCTGTCCTTGATCTTGGCGAATCGCTAAATGCATCATCTTCTGCCGCACAAGTCCCTCTTACGCTTGATCAAATAAATCCTTGCGGGCTTCCACAACCAGTAAGATGGTGGCAAATCACCGATACGATTCTCTTGAGTCGCCGCGAACGGGAGTCCTATTCAAGCTTGCAAGGTTTTATTTTTAGTCCCTATCAATGGGTATTGAAGTATAAGGCGTCCCTCAGGTCTGGAACACTGGTCGACATTCAGGATGGAAATCGGCAAAAAGGAACCCTGCTTCACAGGCTCTTTGAGAATCTTTTCAATGATAAAAATATCAATTGGTCCAGTGCGCAAGAAAAGACCATCACTCAGTGGGTGCAAAAGGAGCTTGATCTCTTATTGCAGCAGGAGGGGGCCAATTACCTGCTGCTGGGAAAATCGGCAGAGCGGGAAGAACTCTATGAAATTTCGAAACGAGCAATATGGAAACTTTTGACGCAGTTACGTGCTGCCAAAGTTACGCATGTTCAAACCGAAAAAGCGGTTATGGGAGACTTTGAGGGAGGGGAGCTTACTGGTTCAGTTGATCTACTGGTTACTGCCGAAGATGGGAAGGAGGCAGTTATTGACCTCAAGTGGGGCGGAGGGAATTATCGCGCCAAAGAACTTGAGCAGAATATGCACCTCCAGCTTGCAACCTATGCGTTCATGCGCAAACAACGCAACACCTGGCCAGCTCAGGCATTTTTCATTCTCAGTGAAGGTCGTTTTTTGTCACAAAACAACGATTTTTTCCCTAAAGCAGAAGTCTGTATTCCAGGAGAAGATGGGGCTGATGTCGCGACTTTGTGGTTGGCTTTTGAAAAGACCTGGAAGTGGCGGCGCCAACAACTGGATGATGGACTTATCGAGATAACGGTAACGGGAACAGAGTCTGATGATGTTTCCACTGCCCCTGTTGATGGGTTGAAAATTGAAGAATGTAATGATCGTTTCAATGACTTTGCGACCTTGACCGGTTGGACGGAGGGGCTATGAACAGCGATATTTTATTTATCAGTGCAGGCGCCGGGAGCGGCAAGACCTTTCGGATTACAGAATATCTGCATGAGCAGCTCTCCCTCAACCTGGCTCGTCCCGAAGCAGTTATTGCTACAACTTTTACTAAAAAAGCAGCATCTGAACTTATCGAGCGGGTTCGAGGTAAATTGATTGAAGGTGGGAGGCTTGACCTCTCAGATAGCATTGGTCAGGCTCTTATCGGTACAGTGAATAGCGTTTGTGGAAAAATTCTGA
>JAAXQF010000110.1 GCA_012974435.1 Desulfuromonadales bacterium
TTTTGTCTTCCTAAATATCTCTATCAATAAGAAGCCGATTTCCTTCTCGGAAGTCGTGACTTATAAGAAAAGCCCCCGATCCGAAGATTGATGGTATTTCGTGTTTAATAAATGGTGATTAATAGGAATGTTTTTCTGCCGTAGAGAATATCATGTGGTGGCAAGGTCAAATGGTTTGATTCTTTCGTTCCCCTGAGAAATTGATCGGCAAACGAAGGGTGACAGTCGTACCTTCCCCTTCTTTACTCTCGATGTATATTTCGCCGTGGTGTTGGTCGACAATATTCTTTACGACAACCATCCCGAGTCCAACTCCAAAACCCTTTGTAGAAAACAAAGGCTCGAACACCTTCTCTTTGATATCAGAGGTCATGCCGATTCCGTTATCAGTGAAACGCAGTTCATATTTGTCGTCTAGAAAGTGCGTGGAAACGCTCAGATGCTTTCCCTTGGATTGCTTGTCCTGAAGTGCGTGCACTGCATTGGCAATGAGATTGACTACCACCTGACGGAGTTTCTCATGGTCAAACGATGCCCGAACACCGCTGGAGAGATCTAGCTCGCAGGATATCTCTTCGGGGACACTCTGCTCTTTGAATACGGCCATCAACCAATCGTCAACAGTCGTCTCTGAAACATCCAAGCCTTTAACGCGTGCATAGCTGTTTAATTCCTCGATGATGGTAACGCATCGGCCAATGCTGCGTTCGGCCAGTTCGAGAGAGCGGGACACCTGTGAAGGATCTTTACGCTCAAGACTGTCCTCGATTGAGAAGAGTGATGTTTGAATCGTTCCGAGGGGGTTGCGAAGCTCATGGCTGACCGTGGCGGTCAACTTCCCAAGGGTAGCTAAGCGCTCACCTTGAATCAACTCTTCCTGTGCTTCTTTCAACTGGAACGTCCGCTCCTCAACTAAATGTTCCAGGTGCTCTCGGTATTTGGCCAGTTCTTTCTCCGCCAGTTTGCGGTCAGTGATATCTTTATCTCCGCCACGGTAGCCTTTGAGGATACCTTCTTCATCAAAAAATGGGACTCCGTTTATCAGCAGGCAGATCTCAGATCCATCTTTGGCAATATTCCAATTCTCCAGATCAATAATTTGTTTCTTGCCAGCAACAGCCTCAGCGAAAAAGCCTTTAATCCTGATAGCTTCTTCATCTGGCATAAAATCAAATGGTGTCTTACCAAGCATTTCCTGAGAAGAATAGCCCAACGTGTCTATAACGTTTTCCGAACAATAAGTGTAACGACCGTCAGAATTTGTCTCCCATACCCAGTTTGTCATCGCCACCTGACGAAACCGTTCTTCGCTCTCTGTAAGTTCAGATATCTGTCGACTAATCTGTTCTTCCATCTCTGTGAGCACGCTTAGCAAGGGTTGAAATTCCCGATAACTCTTCATCTTGGCTTCAAAATCCACATGAGAGCCTTGCCCGAAAGATTTGGCAACAGTCGTGAGTTGCTCGATGGGGCGCCTGAGGAGTCCGTTTATCAGGAAGATGGTACTCAAGGAGAGAGCCAACAGCACTGCCAGGATAATGGTTACGTTGACCAACAGTAACTTTTCCGTTTGTTCACGCAGCGCTTCCACGGAAAAACTTACCTGCACGGATCCGATAACGTCACCTTCATGCTCAATTGAAACTAGGTGGGTCAGGGCGACGGGGCCATCCTCCCTGTTTTTTGTGTAGATAATGTTGCCCTCAGAATCCTGAATGGTGACAGCATTAAGCGTTTGATCCTCCATCAGGGTCTGGCCGATCATCTTGACCGCTTGGTCGTCTATTTCCCATAGAGGCAGATTCAAGGCTCCTTGGAGATAAATTCCCAATTGTCGGGATTTTGCTTCAATCCTTGCTTTTTCTTTGTGAGTGGCGTCGAAATAAAACCAACCACCAGCCAACAAAGTGACCACGACTACCACTCCGTTAAGAGCCAGTATCAGCCTGCCGGCGAGAGATACACTTGTTTTCTTAAGTCTAAACATCACGAGACTATTGACTGCATTCAGGAACTAGGTTGTTAAATTTTTCAATGAACGTGGGGCGGGACTTTAAAAATTCTTTTGAAAAGTAAACGGATAGAGGCTTGTTCTTATTCAAATAGATCTTCACTTGATCTTCCACACCATATTTTTGTAGCAGTGCGCCCATCACATAATTGTTTGCCATAACTGCATCAACGCGCCGCGCTAGAAGCATTTTCAATAGACCTTCGGTATCTTTCGGCATGGTTGTTACATTGTAATTATGCTCTTTCATCCATTCCAGCATATTTGCCCCCAGGAAGCCGCCAACAGTTGCTTGCTTCTTAAAGTCTTGGTTTTGAGGAGACAGTGGATTTTCTTTGAGAAGATACCATTTCCATTTCTGGTCCGCGATAACTGCGGACTTTACGGCATATGCATCCCTTGAATCTTTTTGTGACGCCGCAAAAAATCCTTCAGCAAGTCCTCGCTGAACAAGCACTTGTGCTCTTGTCCATGGTACAACCTGGATCTCCAAAGGGATGTCTAATTTTTTAAAAACACATCTCACTCGATCGACAGCCACCCCTTTAAAGGTTTCATCCGCTATCACCTGTTCTCTGTATTCTGTTGAATAACTGCCGTATGGGTATAAATTATGCGTCGTTAAAACCACCTTTTCTTTTGATAATGCAAAACACTCCCCCCCCACGTTTAATATTAAGCAGACAAGGGCCACCAATAGACTATCTTTGTATCTGGCTGACTTGAGCATACTTTTATTCGTTTTGTCCATGAAAGGATAAATAGCTTATACACTTACGACTTCTTAAATCTTTTTATTGATACCATGCGACTGAATCGATCAGAATCAGTAAGCCTGAATGATCTCAGCGTATGCTTTGGTTGTTTTAAACTTTTGCAGTTGTTTGTTGAACTGATTGACGAAATCCTGATTGGCTCTCTTTTTAGAGAACCCGATAAACAGTGGATTGATGGTAACCGGTGGATCAAGAAAGCGAATTTTATCTGTCGCATCCATCTTTTTAGCGGAATAAATAACGACTTTCGAGTTGCCAAGGCCTAATTCAATTCGTTTATTCTGGACAAGCAGAATGAGTTGCTTTGTGTCTTTGGCAATTGTTTTGTCGGTGAAGTCTGTATTGTCAAATTTCTTTCCATAGCTGTACTTGTCTATGACCCCAATTTTATGATTGATAACGTCAGTAAGCTTTCCAGAATATTTGATGGTATTGGAACTGGAGGTAAAGAAACGGTTAGCTTCATCAATCAGTCCCGTTTCAGGAAAGGTGAGAAACTGCTCCCGTTCGTCAGTTTTGAATAACGGCATTACGGCATCAACCTTGCCCACTTTTCCATATTTGATCATACGCTTCCATGGATAGCTGTCGTATTGAACAGAGATGTTCATAGACTGCGCTACCTGATTGACGATATCGACACAGATTCCTGTGGGCTGCTTGTTTTCGTCAAAGAAATAAAAAGGCGGATAGCCAGAACTAAGGCCAATATGGAGTTGCGTTACCTCAGCATATGCGGGACAGGCAATTGCGAAAAAACTGACAAAAATGACAAGTGCTTTTTTCATATGGTTTCCTTCAGTTAATTATAGTATCCAGAACCACAAAAGCAATTAAGCAGACTACCTAAGAATCCAGTCATCTCGACCAGTATTGTTACTAACTTTGAGTTTTAAGAACGATTTTCAAGCAGACAGAGAGTTTTGTTTTTGCGAGAGGATATTTACTATTTATCCTCCCACATTGTTTTGATGTAGTCAATTTTGAAGAAACGCTTGTTTCTTACTAACCCTGACATATGAGAAAAGGCCACCCAGGAAGATCCAGGTGGCCATAGTTTTGCGTATTAATCAGCTTCCTAAATACCTCTATCAATAAGAAGCCGTTTTTCTTCTCAGAAGTCGTGATATGTAGGAATTGTGACAGGGAAATGGCTCGAAGTTTTAGGGTAGATGTACATCCTTGACCTCCACCCAGAAGGTGCAACCTCCACCGGGCGTTTCCTCGACCCAAGCCCTCCCTCCATAGTTGCGAGCGATTTTATATACTATTGCCAGTCCTAT
>JAAXQF010000427.1 GCA_012974435.1 Desulfuromonadales bacterium
TACTTGGAGAGCTGAAGATATGATCTTTCTGAAATAGATACTGGTCATTATCTTGTTTGATAATTCCCGTATCTAGAAGCTGTTCTCTTACTTTTGAAAATGTTGTATTAGAAGCTTTGGTAAGTACGAGCCGACAAGTCGAGCCAGAAAAAACGACCAGACCATCTTCGGTATATTCCCCTTCGGCATGAGCATCTATTCCTGTACAGACGAGAATATCTTTCGCCTTGGGTTTTTTCACTTCATCAAAAATGGGATAACCCAGAGTAGATACAAGAGTGCTGATGGTGTCAAAGTTGTCGAGCAGATCAGCTTCCATAGACTCAGACACGTGAGGGCGGGGAGGGGTGTTGCCGTTTTCCAGTATGAAACGGTTAGTTCTACTTGCTAACTGATAGGCATGATGTTCCAAAAACTTAACATGGCTCTTGGTGAAGTATTGAGTACGAGAGATGACCGCCAGAGCATGCGTCCAGAAATCTTTCCCTTTATTGTGTTGCTTCAAGCGTTGCAGACAGTCTTCGGCTTCACCTATGTAGAGCTTCGCCATGCTTTCGTCTTCTTGTGGCCCGACCAGAAAATAGATACCCGCACCGCTCAATTCTTTACGTGACGAAGCCTCATCAAGCTTGGACCGAGGGATAAGAATGGCCTGAACCGTACGGCTAGTAATTTCTGCAACCCGAATGCTACGAGGATTACCGTCGGGAAGAAATATCTGAATAGTTTTTCCGAGAGTCATATTCGTTACTCCGCCTTCTTGTCATGTTGCAAAGCCGTAGGTTCAACGTCGCGACAGCGTTGTTCAAGCTGATTGGCTATCTGTCGAGTGGTAATGCGAGTGTATCTGTGAATAATAGCCAGAGATTTCAGCTTGAAATAAGTATCCATTCTTGATGAAATTAAGGCTACGCATATTAGGTTGTATTTACTTAGAAGTAAAGAGCAGGGGGAATCATAAACAGGCCACAACCTTATATTTCAAAGGCCGAACATGAACAACCCTCAGCTTTTTCTCAAAACTCACAAGCTTGCTCTTTTTCGAGAAACGCGGTGTAGATATTCGGCTTTAAGGAATTACGGGGACAGTATACTTATCTCTGAATTACGGGGACAATATATTTATCTCTCATCTAGCAAAGTATGTACTCTAACCCCAGTGCGGAATCGGGGGCCATAGTACCGGTTTTAGTGAAATTAGGGACAACCTCCGCATTCACCTCAACCGACCTAAAACCCGACCTCAAAAAAAAAACCGAACCCTGCCAACACTCGCTGTCTCACCGGTAACAACGTAAACTGAAGTGCCCCCCAACCGCTTCAGCCCCGCCCCTCCTGCACCACCACATAACCTCGCGCGATCTCCCGTCGGAAGGTGGCGGGAATCCTTGCCCAGTCAACCACATCGACCCGGATGGGGAGATTGCTCTCCACCAGAGCCTCTTTGAGCTCGTACAGGTCGGCAGGCGCACCCTCAAGGTCGCGGGGATTTCGTATCACCAGATCCAGATCGCTGGCCTCATGGCAATCACCGTTGACACGACTTCCGTAGGCCCAGACTTCGGCGGCCGGAATATGTCGCTGCAAAAGCGCCTGAAGCATATCCAGGTGTCTCGCTGCGATAAAAAGTGATTGAGACTCAAGCCGGGGCATGGTCATCCTCTTCACCGAAGCGATCGCGCAGCAGGGTCTCAAGGCGGGTTACGTCGACAATGAAACCGGGGAGCAGCACCAGTGTCTCTTTGGCGAAACCTTCACCATAGTCGTGGGCAGTATTGTTGCGATTGTCGCGATAGGCAAACCAGCGCTCCACCTCTTCGAGGGTCAGCAGACCGTGGGTGGCGCCAAGGCGAAGGATTTCCTTGATGGGCGTGCTGTCGAGTTTTTTTGTACCGTGCCCAAAATCCTTCAGAGCTTTTTTTAAAAGTTTAAAAGCGGTCTCCTGGGTCAGCTCATACCCCTTGACGATGGCATTTCGAAACACTTCCTGCTCGGTACTCCCCGGCTCAGCCCCCTCATACAGGATCAGAGATAACCGCAGGGTCTTAATGAAACGACTGAGGGGACCGGTATTCAGAAACATGGCGTCTCCTCTGTTTGAAAGCCTAATCAGGCCGGATCTGTTCTGCTCCTGTCTTCCAATGGACGACTGGGACATCAGGTCGATCAAACGCCGAAGGGTCAGCTTTTGGCCTTACATCCCGCTCAACCTTCAACAAGTCATCGCCGTTGGAAAAAAGCTGCTCAAGAGACGGCCGACTGGCGCACCGCTGAATTCTCGTGACCACAGAACATTCTTTCGATATCGAGCGCAGCACCTGTGCCCGTTCAACGAAACACTCAGAAACGGGGATGTGGAATACCTGCATATCGCCCCCCCCATTCAGTTCACGGCAAAGTGTCACGCCCATTCATAACGAACCTTCAGTTCATTACAAAACCTGTGGGCGATTAAACCATCGTGCTGCAACCGACCAGCTACGATTCCAGGCGCAATGCCGACTTCAGCAGCGAATTGCGTGACGACATTGGATGAGAACTGGAAGTTTTGGCTTTTGAATTTCAAATACTGCGTTTCGGGTATCAGAATCTCGCTGGCAAAACGATTAGCCTGCTCTTCTTTCTCACCGGCATTGTCCTTTGCCATATCGACAAAGACTTCTTTCTTTCCGTGCAACAAAATATGACCCGTTTCGTGAAAGAAGGTGAACCAGAGATGATCGTTACTTTTATGGCGCCAGCTCAATTGGATGATGGCCTTCTTACCAACCCAATGCGTTGCTCCACTGACACTGATTTTTGGCAGCTCTGGAATAAAAACAACAGCAACACCGCATGAAGCGCAGAGATGCTGAAGACGAGGCACAAATATGGAGGGATCGGTCTCGTTGGTTAGCTCCCGGACTTCCTGTAGCGTCGCCTTAAATCTTTTAGCGTCATAGATCGTACAGTCTATTTGAGCGGCCTGAATCTCCCCTTGCCGCAACCAAGCCGAAATGGCCTCTGCTTGGCTTTCAAAGGCCGGGGACTTCCGATATGCCACAGCATAGCGGCTCCAGACGATTTCCCATTGCTTAACAGAGGCAATGCCATAGAAGTTGAGTACCTCCCACAACTGCGCTCGGCGATCCGAAAACTCACGAATCCAGCCGAAATTGATCATCTTCCGAATCGGCAGTGCCTTGAGCCAGTCCACATCTTTTTCAAGGCGTTCGAGCTCTGCAATGCGGGCCTGTGCCTCCTGATGCAAGACCTCTAAATTCAACCAGTATTGAGCACTTTGGTTGAAAACATGCTCAAATTTCAGAGCTGTTTCGGAAGTAATCGAGGCTTTGCCTTTGATAATTTCGTTGATGGTTTTTTTCGCCAAACCTGTCCGGTCTGCCAATTGGGCCTGAGACATATCTCGACTCTCAAGTTCTTCCTCGAGAATCTCTCCCGGCAGTACCGTGTAGTTTGGTAAAAATTGATTATCTACCTGATTAACCATGGGTATCCTCCACCCCGACAATCTCTATTGCTGTAACCTGTGCCCAATCGATGCCCCCTTCTTCGCGCTGGGGAAGTGGGTCGTGGCAAGGTCTAAATAACAGCCGATAAGGGTGATCCAGATCAACGGAAAACGTGCCGTTCAAATTACCCGTCAACTCATGACATCGCGCGGGCCCCGTGTAAGGAGGCCAAAGGTCCGCAAGCGAAGAAGCCGCACGGAGTTAAAAAAGTCTGCGCCCCAGCAACTTGGCCCTTTGTGCACCATGTCGCCGCATCAGCAATTTTTCGTCATTGCATTCTTTCCCTAATTTTCGATCGCAGAATGTAATAATCATATCACAGGCAATTTTTTTTATTAACCAAATTAGTTAACGACTTTTCCAGGATTGAAGCGTTAGCGAATGCCCTTAATGTAAAAAATTAGCAGTAAGCCATTCCCAATATGTCCCCCACTCTACCCGCCTTCCGAATCCCGCAGCTTGCGGTAGAGCGAAAACGACATCCCTCCGATAAGCAGCACTCCCAGACCCAGCACACCCCAGAGGCTGTACTTTTTCCAGGGG
>JAAXQF010000581.1 GCA_012974435.1 Desulfuromonadales bacterium
GTCCAAAGTCAAAGGTTCTCTTTTGCAGGAGAGGCCTCCCCGGAAGACACCACTTATAAAACACGAAAGCCCTCGATCTTCGGACCGGGGGCTTTTCTCATAAATAACGACTTTTGAGACGAAAAGCGGCTTCTTATTTATCGACATATTTAGGAAGCCCTTTAATCCGCAGAATCAAGGCCACCGGGTAACGGGTGGCCATTCTTGTAGGTCTTAGAAAGATTCAGTCGTAGACCCTTGATATAGAGCCAATAAGATAACCATTTGGAAGGAGTGTTTCAGGTGGTTCTTCCTTTTTGTTTTGGCGCCATTTCATACGTTTGCATTGTGGCCGAAGATCCCCCTCGCAATATGTAGCAATTAGGAACTCATATTGTCTGTTGGAAATATCGTTCTTATAGGTTTTAAAGAAAGCACAGGTTGCAAACCTTTCGCAAAGCATGGCCACCTCACTTCCCACCCTCTCAATACCAGTATAGAAGCTTTTTGGTGGACATCAAACATAGCCAGTTTTTCATATGGACTTGAACGGTGTTATCAAGTTGTCGCTCTGCTCCGATGACATCAGGAAATTATGGCTACAAATGAGCCAACAAACCCGTCCCTGTCGGTGACGCTCTTTTTATTATTTATCAGGACTTCCGAGAAATCGGTGTATGGCAAATCTGGAACCACTTAAAAAATAAGAAGATAAACGATAGGGGGGGGCAAGGGTGATTCAATGAGGGTGAAGATACCGACCAGAGTCCGAGATTACTGGAGGGTAGCCTATACGCCATGCTTGTTGTATATCTCTTTGCGGGTAGGGCAATGGCAAATCAAGCCGTCACCAAAGGTAGTCGTGTAGGGGCAGTGTTTTTCATTCAGGCATTTGATGAAATGTACTTTGCCACTAACGCAATAGTCAACTTGGCATAAACCTTCACGTAGTCCTGTCAGACACGAGAAGTCCTTCATACATTTCTTGGTTTCTGCGATCGCTTCCTCAGAGACTCGATAACACGGTTGTTCGTCCAATTTTTTAATCATGCCACATTACCTATCATGGGCAACACAGTTATCACAAGTATTAAAATGTGAAAAAATACCCACGAATCAGATACTTAAAGCGATTCAATCCGTCCCAAATGGAAGCCAGGGCAATGATACTAAACACATAAAGCCTTCCATTTATATATCTTGCAGTTCACGAGTCTTTTAAAACAAAGGCGTTCAAAACGTCTTATTTGTCACAACTTCTGAGACGAAAAACAGCTTCTTGTTGATAGAGACATTTAGGAAGCTTATTAATTCATAAAAATGTCCACCTGGAAACGGGTGGCCTTTTCATATTTGTGGGCATTTATAAAACACGAAAGTCGTTTGCTGTTCCTCGGTGTTTGACATCTATGCTGCCTCAGATAAAGTTAAAAACTGCATTCACTTCATGACTTTGGAAAGGAGGGCGACATGACCAAATCTATTCGTGATGTGTTGAAGAACAAGGGAGCTTCAATTGTTAGTGTCAGTGCCAATGAGACAGTTTACAAGGCCTTGGAATTGATGGCTAGGGAGGATATTGGCGCATTGCTTGTCATGAACGAGGGAAAGGTGGTCGGCATAATGTCCGAACGCGACTATGCACGGAAGGTAATTTTGGAAGGCCTGTCATCACTCAAAACATCTGTTGAGAAGATCATGACGAACAAAGTCCTTTATATCTCTCCGGACAACAGTGTGGAAGAAGGGTTGGCGCTGATGTCCGACAAACGCTGTCGTCATCTTCCTGTATTTGAAGATGGCACGCTGATCGGCATGGTTTCAATTGGCGATCTTGTTCAGGCCAATGTCGCTGAAAAGGAATTTATGATCAGACAGCTTGAGAAATTACATTCTCAGTGGGTAAGTGAACTCGATTAAATACTATTTGTTTTTATCCGGGGACACACAGTTTATGCGTTTCCTTTTCCGAAAACACGGAGCCCTTGTCCCTTTGATCAAGGGCTTTCTTACATCTCACGACTTCCGTGAAGAAAATCGGCTTCTTATTGATAGAGACATTTAGGAAGGCAAAACTATGGCCACCAGGGATCGATCCTTGGTGGCCTTTCCTATATGTCAGGGTCAGTAAGAATTTCGTATTTCGGCTAATTTCACAGCCTCCAAACAATGCGGGAGGATTAATAAGAATCCCATCACCTTTGACCTCAGCCCCTTATCAGTTATAATTGGGTACGTCTTTTTTGTGTAGGTTTCTGAGAATCAGGGGGATAATTGAACAATGATCATAAGCGATCCGTTGCACTTACCAATTGAATCCGCCAAGGAACCCTAGGTGCGAGCGAAGACACATGGAGGAGTTGTGATAGCAAATCATTTTAGCGGCAGTCTCACTCTTAATGTTTTCCTGCCAATCATTGTTGGTTTTCTCCTTATTGCTGCCCCTATCGCATGGAGTGGTGAAGAAGGGGCAAAGAAGGAAATTTTGGTTTTCATCGACGAACAAGTCTTGGTTGCCATGGAGGATGGCGAGGAAATTTATAGTTTTGATATTGTTACCGGTCGTGAGGGAAAGGAAACCACCGCCGGAAGTTATAAGATCTTTAAGAAACACGAGAAGTATACGAGCAAGAAATATGGATCTGAGATGCCATACACCATGTTCTTCTCAAAAGACGGGAAAGCGATTCATGGTACGCAGATGGCAACCCTTCGCTCTTATTTGCATTCTTACCTGGCAGAATCAGTGGGTTCGCAAGGATGCATCGGTCTTACGGATGACAATGCAAAAGCGATGTTTGAGTGGGCGCCCGTTGGAACCCCAGTTGTCGTAGTCCTTGAGGAAAAATGAAATGCCTGAATAGTTTCAACATGAGAGTCCTTGGCATATGCCTTCTTGTTGCCATTTTTCTGACTCTGCCAGTGGTGAACAGCTTGGGTGCGCAAAAGGTGGATGCCGTCCTCGTCATCAAGAGCAAGAACCGCTTATATCTCATGAATAAGGAGGAGCGGATTGCCTCGTTTCATGTCACTTTTGGTCAGAACCCAAAGGGACACAAGATAAAACGCGGTGACGAGCGAACACCGGAAGGGCACTACATCCTGGATTACAAAAACCCTAATAGCAAGTTTCATAAATCAATACACATCTCTTATCCGAACGCTGTTGACAGGGCAAACGCGAAGCATCTAGGTGTTAGTCCCGGTGGTGATATTATGATCCATGGTCAGACAAATGGCTGGGGGTGGGCCTCGCCAATCGTGCAATTCTTCCCCTGGACGGATGGTTGCATAGCACTGAGTAACATGGGCATGGACCAAGTGTGGGAGGCCGTCGACCCCGGCACGCCTATCGAGATCATGCCATAGCTTATTGATTACAAACATCATTGAGAGCCTGGAGGTTCTGATGGCAACAAATGAACGGCCTGAAAGACCGCCCAAGGTGACTCTCGCGGTGACGATGTTTTACTTAATTTGTGGCATTGGAGCCGTTCGGACCACCCTCACGGTACTCCGCCACATTGATGTCCGGTCGCCGGAGACTCTTATCGTCATCAAACTTTTGATCTATGCCGCAAGTATTTTATTGATCTACCAGACCGGTAAGGGAAAGAACTGGGCAAGATGGGCCATGGTCGTAATCTTTGTCGGTTGCTTGCCTATCGAAATCCTTCCGCTGTTCGAGGAACTTTCCCACAATCCGGTCAACGCGTTCCTGGGATGTGTCTCGCTAGGGTTGTATCTTGTTGGGTTGGTGTTCCTGTTTTTAAAGGAATCGTCCGCTTGGTTTGTTGGTGGACTTGATTCAGGGAATCGCGGGGAACAATGTCAATATTAATGCTTTTTGGGGCACTCGCCCCCATTTCTTCCTGAGGTCTCATAAGTCACGACTTCCGAGACGAAAATCGGCTTCTTATTGATAGACACATTTAGGAAGCTCATTAATCCGCAAAACAATGGCCACTTGGATCTTCTCTAGGTGGCCATTTACTATTTGTCAGGGTCAGTAAGGATTTTGCATTTTTGTCAATTTCACACGGCTCAATCAATGTAGGAGAATTT
>JAAXQF010000317.1 GCA_012974435.1 Desulfuromonadales bacterium
AAGCATGAGCTTGTAAAAATAAACCTCAAATAAAACCATTCCTATGTTGTTGGATAGAAGGTAGGGCACACTTTTATCCTCATCGAAATATTCACCAATAAGACAGCTAGGATTCTCTGAATAATCCAGCAAATTCGAGATGGTTTGTGTATAGACTTGAAGGCGTAATGCCCCAAGATTTTGATTCATTTTAAGAAGCGGTTCAATGGAGCCTTCCATTTCAACCTTCAAGGCAGATAATTCTTTTCCGATAAAAATTGCAGCAAATGAGGCATTATTCACGGCCCAAGCAGCATACTCGATGTCTCCATTCTCTACGCCAATAGTGAACGTCTCCAACAGTGGACCGACGACATTCTTGAGGTGCTGCTTACCATGAATAAGAAACGTCCACACCATAACGCTTGTTCTGGCCTGGTACTGTATGGCATCCGGACGGTCGAGAAGACGGGACGCCAATTGGCCAAATTCATACGCTTGGTCGATGTCGATCATCCCTCCATTCAGAAAAACACCGAAGCAGGAATAGCCAAAAGCAGACTCCGGGGCGTTGCCATATTTGATGGAGAGCCTGGTCATTTCAATGGCAATCATTGGAGCAAGCTTCGGCTCAGAGATATAACTGAAGGACCATAAGAATTGTAGAAGTCGCATCGCCGACATCTTGTGTGGGTCTGTCATGTCCGGCAGCTCGGCTAGACTATCCACGTTGATGTCGACAAGTATAGATTGCAGAGCAGCAAACTGTTGTTCGACATCGTGCTGCGTTGGCTTCGCGGGCAAGGATGTCCCTAATGCATCAAGAACGGGCAGCGCCATCTTGATCGCATCGTGCCAATCACCTTGATAAACAAATGTATGCAGCATGGATCCATAGACGTTAACCTTGTCCATGATCGATTCGGCGTGTTGCTCAACTTCCGCTACAAGCTGCTCGCATGCCTGAAACTGTCCAACCAAACTCGCTACTTCAGAAGCCCCTTCGTAAAGTGCCAAGGTTAAATCATACTGGTTTAGCCAGCAATCATCAGTCAAATAATCTAAACCCATTTTGAAGTAGTCCAAAGATGCGCTATATGCTGTAGAAGCTTTCGCCTTTCGACCGGCTTGTAAGTTAAGTTTGGCAATGGCCTCACGTTCAGCGGGGTCAGTAACAAGCGCTTCAGCAATGTTAAGGTGGTCAACTACGTCAAAGATGTGTTCTTCCTTTTCCTGCTTTGGTATGTTTTGCAGTAATCGTCTCCCGATTTCCAGATGAGTCGCTTTTTTGTCTGCTTCGGAAATCAATGAATAGGCGGCTTGTTGCACACGGTCATGCGTAAATGTGTACTTATTGTTGAGGACTAATATGGCTCCTTCACGCAAAGCAGCTTGTAAACTGCTTCTAACAACTTCCTCCGATATCTGGGCGATGATGGTTAAGGTCGCCAAGTCAAACTGATTGCCGATACAGGCAGCCTGTTTCAAAATCGCTTGCGTATCGAGGGGGAAGCTCTGGACCTTGGTCAACAACAGCTCGACCACATTGTCGGCAATATCCATTGCTTCCAGTGTGGCCATATTCCATTTCCAGCGTCTGGCTGACTCGTCATAAGCCAACAGGTTTTCCCCGTCCAGGGTATGCAGCAACTGATGGGTAAAAAAGGCGTTGCCGGCCGTTTTGGTATAAATAAGCCGGGCAAGCGGTCCACTATCCAGCACAGAGCAGTGCAACGAATCTGCCACGAGGTTGTTGACATCGGATTCCGTCAGGTTTTGCAGAATGATCCGTTCTAAACCAACGGCCTTTTTCTCCAAGTCCGCCACAGCCGTCGTCAAGGGATGGGTCGCATCCACTTCGTTATCCCGATAGGCGCCGATAAGTAGAAAGTGGTTTTGGTCGGAATCGCTCAGCAAATTCTTGAGCAGGCTCAGTGAGGCCGAATCGATCCACTGTAAGTCATCCAGAAAAATGACCAGCGGATGCTCTGGACGGGCGACTGCTTTGATGAAATTCTGGAAGAGATAATTGAAGCGGTTCTGCGCTTCCTGCCCGCCCAATTGCGCCACTTCGGGCTGCGGGCCGATGACCAGTTCCAGATTGGGGATGACATCGGTAAGGACTTTGCCGTTTTTTCCGATAGCCTCCCGTATTTGTGATTTGGTTGCATGAAGCCGAGTTTCATTTTCCGTTAAAAGTTGGCTCACCAGCCTGCTAAAGGCCTGTCCCCAGGCAAAGTAGGGGATATTGCGCTGATACTGGTCGAACTTTCCTTCAATGAAAAAGCCGCGTTTTGCAGTTATAGGTTTGTGGACTTCATGAACCAGGGCACTTTTGCCGACACCGGAATATCCGGCCACCAGGAAAATTTCTGCGGTACCTGCCGATATCCTTTCAAAAGAATTGAGCAAGGATTCTATTTGATCTTTTCGGCCATAGAGTTTCTGTGGAATCTGGAATATTCCGATAGAATCTGAATCCCCTAATTCAAAAGCTTCAATAGCTCCCTTCTTTGCCAGTAGTTCCTCACATTTCTTCAAATCATGCCGCAGTCCCATTGCTGTCTGGTAGCGGTCTTCGGCATTCTTTTCCAGCAGCCGCATGACAATTCTTGAAATCTGTATTGGGACTTCAGAATTGAGTTCGCAAATTGGGAGCGGCTTTTTCGCAATGTGGCTATGTATTATTTCCAGCGGATCTTCGGATATACAGGGCGGATTTCCGGTTAGTAGTTCATAGAAAACCACACCCAGAGAATAGAAATCCGTACGGTAATCGACCCGGCGGTTCATACGGCCGGTCTGTTCAGGGGACATATAGGGAAGGCGCGCCCTGTCGAGTGAGGATAATTGTTTTTCAGTAGTTACGGGTTCAGCGAGTTCGCATATTTTTGCCTTCGAATCCCAGTTGATGTTTTCCGGGCGGATATCGCCATGGATTTCGTCCTTTTTGTGTATGTCATCCAAGGTCGCTGAAACCGAAATAGCAAAATTCAGGAACTCATCCACTGGCATGGGTAAGCCATCCGGGATGTGTTTATTTATACGTCTCATTTCTCTTGTTCCACGGTCAATTGAAAGGGCTGCTCACTCCTGTACGTTCTAACCGATACACTGCACTGGAATCTTACTCGATCAGCCCAAGTTCCCTTGCCTTGTCGGCGGCAGCGCGGCGGTTCCCCACCGCGAGTTTCTGAAGTATGTGGCTGATATGGGTTTTCACGGTCGTGACGCTTACGGACAGTTCACTGGCTATTTCCTTGTCGTAGAGCCTTTTGGCCAGCAACTCCAGTACATCAAGCTCGCGGTTTGTCAGGGGCTCGGCCAATGGCTGTGGTCTCGGCTGCCTGGCTTGCTTTTGCCCTGAAGTCACGGCCTGCTGCAAACTAGCGTCGATTCCCTCCTGGCCCGTAAACCATTTTTGCGCCCCGGCGTATTCAACGAGTTCTGCAAGCGTGGATAGCTGAAACTTCTCGAGCACAGCTTGCTCCAGAGCCTTCACGCCGGCCTCACCCGTGGCCAGCTGCACAGCAATCCCCTCGCGGTCGCAGCCTTCGCCAAGCAACTGAATATAGTGTTGCTCCTTGTCCGTGAGCCTTTTTGGGGTGCCCGCCGCCTGAACACGTGTCAGCAGTTTGACATACTGGGCCACCATCAACCCGGTGATCGCTGGACTCAAGTATGTTTCCCCTTTCAGGACCGCATGTACCGCCTCCACCAACTGTTCGGAGGCGCTGTCCTTCAGGACATATCCGGCAGCTCCGGCTTGCAGCATGTTCTCGACAAAGCGCTTGCCGCCATGAATGGACAGGGCGATCACCTTTGTGTCAGGCGAACTGGCCAAGATATCGCGTGTCGCCGCAATTCCATCGATGTCGGGCATGGAGAGATCCATGATCACGAGATCCGGCGACAACTCGAGGACCGCTGCCATTGCTTCACGACCGTCCCCTGCCTCCCCGACAACGCGAAAACCATTCCGTTCAAGCAGCCCCCTTACGCCTTCGCGAAACATGGCGTGGTCATCAACAACCAGAATCGTTGCGCTCAT
>JAAXQF010000319.1 GCA_012974435.1 Desulfuromonadales bacterium
GAGGTGCTCAGATCGGCAAATTTATGAAATTCTCAGAACCCCTGCGACTGACACACTCGCTACCATGTCCCTGGACCGTCCGACTGACACACTGCCCTTCATGTTCCTGGTCCGTGACATATGAAAAATTCGGGTATAGATCGCTCTTTATTAGTAAAAATCGAACACAACTCCCGCTGTCAAATAACTCTCATCGTTATCCAAGGCAAATTCACCGAGGATTGCTCGGCCGTGATAAATTTCCAACTGTAGCCTGACATTGCTGCTGCGTTCATCACGTTTAATCAAGAGACCAGTCACTGCACTGAGATCCAGCTCCCAGTCGCTTTCCTCGAAACTACGTACGTGAGCGCCAGAGAAAAATGCGGCACTGCCATTCCAATATTCAAATGGCCCCTGATACTGTAACCCTCCCATGACGGCCCATTTATCCTGGAGATCATCATTGCCCAGGCTCGAGGCCCAGCTCGGTTCAATGTAGGTAGTAATGCCGCTGTCAAATTCCCATGCAAGACCAAGAACTAAGGCGTCACGAGTATAGTTGATGCGAGGCCGATCTGTATTTTCCATATATTCATCACCCAGGTGAGCCGATAGATGACGATATCCAACCCTGACATTGAGGTGATCATCCCAATCGTAAACAGCTAGAACCCCAAAAATTCCATCCCAACCGATAACGTCGAGTTTATTTCCTGTGTCGAACTGGGTAAAAAGTGAACCTTCTATATCAAGAGCAAACTCATCAATCCCCTGAGAATCGGTTTTTACATGAAACAGCGTGTAACGGGTTCCCGCATCAAGCATAATTCTACCTGAAGAGGTCTCGTGAATATCACTATCAAAGACACCCAATCCTACCTGCATGCGAGGTCGCCGCGGGTCAGCAACATATTCTGGGTAGGGTTGCGACGCAGGATCGAACTCCCAGGTCCATTCCGTAAAACGGCCAACAAAAGTAGCATCTGATCGTTGCTCTGCTTCGGCTTGCACAGCCATCGGGAAAAGGAGTAGCAGTATAAACACAATCAATAAATAACGATGTTGAGACATGGGTGCGTCCTTTTTGTTTTTTAAAGTCCGTTTTGCGTATGTTTTGTCGGGACAAGATCCATCCCTGCCGTGATTGAACAGTTATGAAGCCCCTTGCGATAGAGAAACCAATTTTAGACCAACTATCCCTGCGATGATCAAAAGCAAGCAGACTATTTTCATCATATCCCGTGATTCACCAAGTAGGACCATGCCCAGAATCGCAACCCTGACAGCTCCAATCCCTACCCAAATCGCATAGGCCGTGCCTACTGGAATTGTTCTCATAGCAACAGCCAGCAACCAAAAACTAATAGCCATAGCTGAGACAGTGAGAAGGGACGGAACAAGTTTAGTAAACCCATCTGTATATTTGAGTCCGATTGCCCAACCGCATTCAAAGAATCCCGCGACGACTAAATAAGCCCAGGCCATATCAATTCCTCGCCATTATGTTGATGATTCAAAACAGTTGCCGAATGTCCTTGTCGCTTACCAGATTGGTGTTCACTCTCACGGACCATTACCATACTATCCGTGTTTCGCTTATAACGGACTGGGATCAAAATCACTAAAGTGAGTCTTGAGCTTTACCGTATCGGCTGCGCTCCAGTTGTTCGGCTGGGTGACCTCAACCCAGGCGTCAATGTAGTTAGCCGGAGCAAAGTTGTGTCCATAACCCAACGGGACACTGGTCGCTGCTGGAATGTCTAATCCTACCTGGAAGAATGTTACAAGCGGAAACCACCTGAGAGAGAGGGACACATCGTGTCCGCGATCAGGACCGAGCCAGTCTGGTGATTCATAGGCCAGGCGCGACGAAAAGAAACTCATCGGATCGCTGGCATGCTGAAGATAAACGAAACGCAAAGGACCCCATTCGGCTCCTGGGAGGTTGGGAAAGCCTTCCTGTGTCATGAAGCGAATCATCGCGCTGTTACGAAAGACCGGTCGCCATTGCGGCGAATCCGGGTTACGGTCCAGAGTCACCTCCCTCCAGATATTACTCAGGAAGGGCGGGCCGCTCCATAACGCGCCGCTAATGGGGTCCGCTATCATGGTGACGAGATCAGCCGAGTATTCGGAGCCGAGCGCGCCCAGGCTGAGACCGTGCAAATACAGCTCGGGACGCATGTCATGCGGCAAAGTGGTCCAGTAACCATAAATCTCTTTAAACAGGGCTTTTGCCGCCTGTTGCGATAGCTCAGGTTCTACCATCAGTGTAAGCCAGCTAGGGAGATAGGAATATTGTAGTGTCACAGTGGCAATGTCGCCTGCATGGATGTACTCAACTGAATTCACTGCCGAAGGGTCTATCCAGCCGGTGCCGGTTGCAGTTGCAATGATAAGAGTTGAGCGGTCGAAGCCGCCGACGCGCTTCAATTCAGCCAGTGCGATCTGCGCCCGTTCTTTTAGCGTGTCGCCGGTGTCGAACCCGGCATAGACCCGTATGGGTTGCATCGCCTCACGCCCAAGAGCAGTCGCGATTTCTTCTTTTGTTGGTCCATATGCCACAAACCGTTTACCATTGCGGCCAATGTCACTCCAGGCAATCAGCGATTGCGCGCTGCCCGATGCCCTGAAGTCTTGCGGTGGTTCATACTCATCGTCCAGCAGTCGATTCATTGCGGCAAAAGATTCATCCATGACATGCAAGGAAGCTTTTAGGATAACACCGTCAACAAAGGACATGAGAAACAGGACAAAGATCGTACCACCAAGGACAATCGCAACGCGGCGCGGCAGGTAACGGCTGATGGCGTTCACTAACCTGGTTGCGGCATATAGAACCAGATATGCCAGTAGGATGACCACCAGCACCGTGAAGGTAGCGATCAATAGTACGGTAAAAGGATAAGCACTCTCGATAGGCGGCATCTCCATCAGTAACCGGATGGAGTTCTGCCAGTCCTTCATCAGATATAGCGTGTAGATGGACATTTCGATTGGGATGAGCACCAATATCCACTTCAGGAGCTGGGCAAAGCGCCCGGTCACATCCTTCAGTCCCATGAACGTCCAGATCCCGTGCCCGGCCCTTCCGATGCCATAGCCTGCGGCGAAGACAAAACCCGACAATACGCCTTGGTCGACAGATTCACGCGGCAGCAGTGAAGGCGTTAGGGAGGCGCAGAAAAGCGTCAGTCCGAAGATCATCCCGACAAAGGAAAAAGAAGTAAGTATGCGTTGAATGAAGGGCATTTATTGGTCCATCCCGAGAATCAATGATCTTTAACAAGCCAAATATGCGGCTTCCCCTGTGTCAGGATAGATGTCGCATTCCGCAACCTAATCGGCTCTCGTTGCACGGCTCTTCATCAATCTGCTTAACCTTGCATCAAGACAAAGCCCTCTCACAGACTAGAAGGTGTACTGAGCGCTTAAGATCAGTTGGCGGGCGTCGTTGTCGCCGCCACCTTCGAGGTCGGTCTGAAAAATCGCAGCTTCGGCACCGAACAGGATCGGGTTCATGTCGGGGGCCACACTCTTGAGCTTGTATTGGAACGCGGCGAAGGACATCCAACTGTCCTCTTCTTCGCCGAATTGGACATCATCCGGCGCCTCGAAAGCACCACCGACCCACCAGTTGTAATCAGCTCCGGAGAAGACTATTTCGGCCCATCCCGAGACGACGGCCTGCTCTTCACCTGTCACTTGGTTAACCGTCGCACGGCTCAGGAATACACCCAGGTTCTCTCCGGTAGCCAGTTCACCCTTAAAGGTGAAGTCGGAGCCAAAGGGGACCAACCAGTCGGCGCTGACACCCCAGATGTCCGTATCATCACTCGGCAGCGTAGTCTTGTCCCTGCCCCAACTCCCGGAGATGCCGTACTTGGCGCTGCTGTGTTCGAGACCGATCCGACCTTCCACTAACGGCGAGTCGGTGTTGGTCGTCTCACCGCTTGTGCTGGGGTCGTTGATGCTTGCCGTAAATTCCCACGCCGAAGGTTTGTAGGTGTAGCGGGCCTGGGCGCGCCGGAAGCCAAGGTTACCGGTCTGCCACAGGTTACCGTTCGTCATCAGCGTGGTTGGGTTCAACGGCGAAAAGACATCCCAATGCTGACCAAACAACCAAGTCGAAACATCGTCGGACAAGGTAAACGCGACGAGTCGCGTGCGGAACTTCATCTGGTTACTCGATGCGTTATCAAACAGGTCAAATTCCAACACGCCTGCGGTCTTGTACCCGAAGTTCATCTCTGGGCCTGCCCATTTGATGCCGAAGCGACTGTGCATGGCCGTTAGATTGGTCCCGTCGTCGCCATCGCTGACCGCGAACCTCGGCGCCACCTTGCTGTTCATGTCTTCATCCTGGTAGGTCGCGTCAAGTTTGATGAAGCCGTAAATGCTCAATTGGTGGTTTTCAGCCTTTAAGAGGGTGATTTCGGCGTGGGTCGTGCTAGCCAATCCCAAAAAAAGCGCTGCAAGTGTGATCGTTAAGAGATGTAGCTGTTTCATAATTTTATCCTCCCTTGGTGAAAGTGACAGGAAATTGCGACTATTGCGTCGGAAACACTCGTTATCTCATAAAGCCATGGCACTGTGTGCAACCAACGGCCTTGGATTTGTGGTCCTGTTTGTCGTCATGACACTGAAGGCACGTGGAACGGTCTTTAACAAGCCAAATATGCGGTTTATGGCAGTCTATACATGAAGCCTCACTATGCTCGTCGACCATATGCAGGCCTTCTCTGTCACTGTGACAGTCAGCACAGTCTTCCAAAGGCTTTATCTCCTGACTGTTTTTGTGACAATAATTACATCCGCCCGACATCATTGGTGCATTTCTGTCTAGGCCATGACATTCGGCGCAGTCAGTTGGAGGTCGGAATCCGGCAGAGTGGCAGTCGCTGCATAGTAACGTAGCATGCTTGCCGAGCAATTCCATGGGATGCCAGGGCAGCCCAGAACTGCTTTCTGTCTCTACCATGCCCATGGGCTGCAAGAGCCCGCGAACGGGCATGGTGTGGCAGATCCGGCAATCTCTGGAAAGGACCTTGCCGCTCTTTGCCACATGTCTGTCGTCGTGGCAGCGGAAACAGCCGGGCCAATTCTTATGACCGATATTGTCCGCGTAAGTTGTCCAATTCACCTTCATTTCATGAAAAACATTCCGGTCGTAAATAAAAATGACAGCTTGAATGGCGCTTTCTAACTCCTGTTTTAGTTCAAGGTAAACTCTCGGATATTCTTTTTCATAGAAATTGGTGAGAGTTTGTCTTAGGCCTTTATGGGCTGAATCACGATCGGGATATTCTTCGACCAACGCGTCAACTGCTACTTTCTTAATCCATGGAAGATCGGGAGAAATCCGTTTAGCGGTCATGAGGACATCAACTCCCAAGGTGGGCGTCCAAAAGACATGCGCGGGCCGGTTATGACAGCCGAGACAGTCCATTTTGCTTTTCGGGGCTGCGGACAGCTCTTCCACTGCGCCCTGGAAGTCTAGGCTTGTGTACTCTTCGGTTGAGCCGTCCTGCCGGGTCACTTCAACCCATGGGACCTGTGTTCCAGCCTTATCCAATGCCACAAAGTTGATCTCTTGTGGATCGACAACGTGAGCAAAGTGGATACTGCGAAAAAGCTGGCCGCCAATCTTTACGCCCAAGGAAATCTGTTCTGCCGTGTTTTCTTCATCATAGCGAAAGTAGGGACGCTGCCGTAGTTTAGTTCCAAGGTACTTCTCTGGCCAATGACACTTCTCGCATGTTTCGCGGGAAGGGCGCAGGTTGTTTATGGGAGTAGGGATAGGCCGTGGATATGAGCCGGTCGCTACTGCATAAACCTGATACAGTCCAGAAAGTTTGGACTTTACAAACCAACTGACGCCCGTGCCTACGTGGCACTCCACACACTTCACCCGTGCATGCGGTGAAGACTGATAAGCTACATACTCCGGTTCCATGGGGGTATGGCACAAGGCTCCGCAAAAAGGAACACTTTCTGTCCAGGCAAAGGTGTTGTAGATAAGATAGGCTCCCAAAATAACGCCAATGGTTCCTATAATCAGCACCATGCTGAATTTTTTACGAGTGGTTGAGTTGTTTAAGTCGATCAGTGGGAACGGTTGGGGCTCCTCTTTGCCGGAACGGAGGCGCTTTTTTTTCTCACGCCACATGCCACAAAGGAACATAAAAAGGCCAAAAGCAACAAAGCCTGGGAAGACCAGAAAAGCAAAAATACCGATGTAGGGGCTGGGTTCGTGAAAACTATATGAGAGTAGCAGGGTAAAGATAATGAGAATAAAGCCGATTGCTGCAACGAGGATACCGAAGTAGCTTAATCCGTTTCGATGTAGGTCTTTGGCCATATCTCAAATCCTTTAACGACCATTCAGCGTGTTAACAATTCAGATTCGTCAGCCTCTGTGAAAATTGAGGACGTGTAATATTGATGAACCCGCAAGGGCTGGCATGGGTATCCACTGAGGGGATAGTTTTGCCACATCTTTATTCAGAACAAACCCTTTCAAGAAGAACAAATGTTTAGTCCTGTGATGCTGCCGGTGGCTCTTTGTCAACAATCTTATCTGTTTCAACGATAATGGAAGGTTTCGAGGATGCAAACTTGAGTATCAAGTAGCCCGAGATGCCGGCAATCAGAGAACCAGACAGGATGCCGATTCGATGAGTTGTCAGGTAGGTAGCCGCATCGCCGCCCACATGCTCAAACGCCAGGCCGCCTATAAAAAGGCTCATAGTGAAACCGACCCCGCAGAGAGCGGCCACTCCTAATAGATGTTGCTGGTTCGCTTTCTCCGGAATTTGCGCTACTCCCATTTTTATTGCCGCTGCGGAGAAGCCGTACACACCGATAAGTTTGCCAACGGTCAGGCCGAGCATGATACCGAGCGGTACCGGCTGGAAGAGGTCGCTGAAACCCATGCCTCCCAGCGGAATGCCGGCATTGGCAAAGGCGAAGATCGGAAGAATCATAAAGCTGACCCAGGGATGCAGTGCGTGCTCTAGATGTTCAAGGGGTGAATGCTCCGGGTCCTTCTTGCTCTTGAGGGGGATAAGAAAAGCCAGGGCGACACCG
>JAAXQF010000157.1 GCA_012974435.1 Desulfuromonadales bacterium
ATCATTAATGGTGACCCAGAACGACGAGCGGCCGCCGACCTTCATGTTGTCGAGCTGTTTGCTGAAGTTGAAGCCGAGGTAGTTGGGCAGGAAGCCCATCTTCACACGGGACTGATCGCGATCCACACCGGAAATTTCGTTGTCGCTGCTGCTGTAGACATAGAAGGTGTTGAAAAACGCGTCCGTGGTGAAAGTAGCCTCTTCCTTATCATAAAGGGTTATCGCGGCCTGAGCTGTAACTGCTGTAAACATTACAAAACACAGCAATGGTAGAACCTTCATAAGAACTTTCTTCATCTTTAGTGTTCCTCCTTTAGTTTTTGTGACCCGTTAATGTGACAAATGTTCATCAGAAGTTTGATACCCAGAACTTCTCTGACTCAGAATGAAAACCGATAAATTAGGGAGATATGCCGTTTTTAGTACGTTAGTGAAATTAAGCTAACCGGTGAGTGGTGGATTAGATTGAGTCAGTTGCCGGTTGACTCTATTTCACCCAAGGGAGAATTCAGGTTGCCGGTTAAATAAATGCTTGATTACATAAAGTAGAAGAAACGTTGTAGGTTTCCATATCTTGCAGATGACGGTTAGTGCAACCACAATGCCAATGTTGTAAAACGCCGTTTATTGGGGTTCTAGATGTTTGGGGGGGATGATGAAGAGGTGAAACTCTTGGGTGACTGTAGAGAATTTGGATGTTGCTGTTCCCACATATGGAATATAGAATGTTTTTTTTCAACTGAAAACGTGGGGATGGTGGTCCGAAGCTTTGAACATCATGAAAGAAACGTAAAATTAAAGGGTTATAAACAAATGATAATCGTTAATGTGGTGTTTGACAGGGCGCTATTTCTGCTGGATTACGTGGAGTTTTTGAAGCTATTATGAAAAATGTAGAGAATCTCTGCTATGAGGAAAAACAACCCGTTCCCATCAGGGTGGCTGTAATCCTCTTTTGATTAAAAACTAACACTGTTTGTTCTTGTGGTACAGGAATTGCTTAGTGTTTAAACTACTGTATTGTGCAGGTTTTTCGGGGTCTTCACAGTTCTGAGCCAAAAATTACCAGTCCGTAGCGATGAAGAGATATATATATGTCAATTGATTATCAGCTCCACTGCAAGTTTGAGGTCCCCGAGATTATTTTTGGCCGCGGCCTGCTCAATCAGGTTGGGGCATGTGCACGCCGACTTGGTGGCAAGAAGATTTTTTTGGTCAGTGATCAAGGGCTTTTTAATGCCGGCTGGGTGGATCGGGTCATGAAGAGTTTGCTTGATGCTGATCTATCCTTCGCTTTTTATGACCAGGTCACTTCCAACCCCAAAGATTACGAGATAGAGCAGGGGGCAAAAGAATATATAACTCAAGGGGCTGATGTCATTGTCGGGTTGGGGGGCGGCAGTGCTATGGACGCCGCCAAGGGCATTGCACTTTTGGTTTCCAACGGGGGCAATATTTGCGAATACGCAGGGAACAACAGGGTTCATCGCCCCTTACCGCCGCTTGTGCTTTGTCCCACAACCTGTGGTACGGGGTCCGATGTGTCTCAATTTGTGGTCGTTAACGACACCAAGGAGAGATGCAAGCTGACCATTATGAGCCGTTGTGTTGCACCTGATATCAGCCTCACTGACCCTGATACTCTCCACACCTTGCCAGACGAATATGTCGGCACGACCGTTATGGATGCCCTTACTCACGCCGTCGAGGCTTTCTTCTCCGTGGCATCTTCAACCCTGACAGATGTTAATGCATTACGGGCCCTGAGTCTGATCTCAACCAGCCTCGCCGATGCGGTGAAGGAACGACGCCCAGAAGATATGGAAAACATGGCGCGGGCAAGCTTGCACGCAGGAATGGCTTTCTCCAATTCCCTACTCGGTATAGGTCATGCGCTGTCACATCCCATAGGCGGTCTCTACGATGCCAACCATGGCAGCGTAAATGCCGCTTTGTTGCCAGAGGTGCTGATGTACGATTTTCCCGTGGTGACCGATAAAATACCAGAAATGGCTAGAGCTATGGGGCTCCAGGCAGATGGCGATAGCGTTGGAGCGAGGGAAATGACCTACGAATCGATCATGAAAATGCTTGAGATTGGCGGCGCTCCCAATTCATTGCAAGAGCTTGGAGTCCGCAAAGAGGATCTTCCACTCCTCGCGCAAAGGGCAATCAAGGATATTTGTGTCATGACTTCGCCTCGTGAAACCGATGAAGAGGACCTGCTGGCTTTATTGCAGAGGGCGTTCTGATGAAACAAATCAAACCCACAACTATCGATGAAAAATCTCTGGATGTCCTGCTTGGAATCGAGAGCTCAAAAATCGGTTTTTATGGCGAAGTTAAACAGAAAATACAGGAACTTGAAGCTGCAAATCTTAGTCTCAGAACCAAGAAATCAGAACTTCAGGCGATGTTTGATTCCATCAGCGATGGAGTTGTTATTTACGACAGTTCCGGTTTGGTACAGCAACGTAATCACATTGTGCCCCGGTTTTTCCCCACGGAAACGCTGCTTGGAAATAGCTGTAAGGCCCTTTTCCACCCTGACCAGACAACGGATCATGAGGGTTGCCCGGTTGGTAAGGCTCTTATGGGTGAGAGCTTTCATACGTCATTCTCGATTAAAAGAAACGGTGGTGAAAACCATTTCTTCGACGTCTCTGCAACCCCTCTTGAGGGACCATCGGGGAAAAGACGTGCACTCCTGTTCATCCGAGATGTTACCGAACGACGAACTCGGGAATTACACCTGCTCCAGTCTGAAAAAATGTCCAGTATCGGCTTGCTGGCTGCTGGTGTTGCTCATGAAATTAACAACCCAATGACTTCTGTAGCGGGTTATGCAGAGGCGCTGCAGAGGCGTCTTAATGATGCACCTGGACTGGCTGATGACCCAAGAATGCAGGACTTCCCCAAGTACCTGGAGATTATTGTCAGGGAGGTTTATCGATGTAAGACGATTATCGACAGCCTGTTAAGTTTTAGCCGTAAATCCGAGGGGGCCTTTGGGAAAGTCATCCTCAACTCCATTATCGAAGAGGTGTTGGAGTTGATGTGTCACCAGGGCCGTGACAAAAAAGTATTTATTAAAAGGAAACTGCTAGCGTCGCTGCCAGCGATATCTGGTGATGCCAGTGCGTTGCGACAGGTGTTTTTGAATCTGGTCTTAAATGCTTTTCAAGCTATCGAAATTGGTGGCATGATCACTGTCGAGACGACTGTCGATGGTTCCCATGTTATTGCCAGGGTAATTGATAACGGTGCCGGGATTTCATCTGAAATATTGGATCAAATATGGAACCCATTTTATACAACCAAAGAGGTCGGCAAGAACCAGGGGCTTGGGCTTGCTGTCACTTATGACATTGTTGAGAAGCATGCAGGGACAATTAAAGCTATAAGTAAGTTGAGTTCGGGGACCGAGTTCGTAGTGAGGCTGCCAATATGTCAGGACAAGTGATGGAAAAAAAAGCGAAAGTTCTCATTGTTGAAGATGAAGCACCGTTGAGGGAGTTGCTCGAAGCTGAGTTGTCTCGAAGCGGTTATCTGGTGCAGGCTGCTGCCAATGGAACCGAAGGCCTGACGAAGTACATGGAAGAGATTTTCAACGTTGTGCTGTTGGATGTCAAGATGCCAGATATGAGTGGGGTAGAGGTCTTGCAACATATGCAAGGGAACACGAATCTTCCTGAGATCATCATGTTTACAGGTCACGGGAACATTGAAACAGCAGTCACGTGCATCAAGTTGGGAGCCTACGATTATCTCACCAAGCCTGTCAAATTGGATGAATTGGAGATGATTATTGATAAAGCACATGAAAAGAACCGGCTCAGGCAGGAGAATCTCAATCTAAAACGCGAGATGAATATGCTGGGGAAGAATCACGTTGTCGGCAAAAGCTCTGAAACCCTTAAGGTGTTGGAAACCGCTCAGAGATGGGGCGCAACCGATGAACATGTGCTCATTTACGGTGAAAGTGGTACAGGAAAAGAATT
>JAAXQF010000164.1 GCA_012974435.1 Desulfuromonadales bacterium
AGCGCCAGGGCAGACTGGGGTCGTTGCGTCTGCCAGATCGTCTCTGACCCTGCTGCGTTGGTCTCGAGACCAACCAGGCGGCCAGAGGTAACGCCGTACAAACCTGTCGGCCCGCTAATCGTTACGCGGAATCGACTTTTAGCATCGACCGGGAGCGGATGCCAACCGGAAGCTGCCGAAAGAAATGTGCCTTGCGGCATGATCGTCGCCGTAACGCCTAAAGACGGATCCTCGATGCCGACATGGTCCTGCGCGACCGGATCATCGAAACGGATGCGATAAACAATGGTCAGTGTGCCCGCACCGCTCTTCATTGAGATCTGCAGGCGCCCGTTCGCAAAGGTAAAGGGGACCGGTTTGTCGTCCACAGTCACCGCATCGATATCGGCCTGGGCCGCCAGACGAAACTCCGCCGGCCAATCTGCGCGCTGGTCAACGAGCGTCAAAACCGCTTTGCTTTCCAGGAGATGTTCTTCGGGGACAATCCGGCTGAACAGCTCCTGGTCGATCAGACCAGCCGCACCGGCCGCCACCGGAGCAGCGACAAGAATAACCGAAAATAGTATGAGTAGTAGAATCCGTAACATGACTTTGATTATATCATCCGGAATTACCTGCAGCACAAATGCAGGATCTTGATCTTTGAGTTTGTTCAAGGTTCAAGAGCTGGCCCCGATTACTCACAAACTTTTATGCCCGACCATGATCCCGGCTCCGTTCGGTAGCTCTATCGCCAGCCGTGCAATCTGCGACAACCCGGCCTGCTGCATCAACCCGACCAACTCCGGCTCGCTGTAGGCCTGCCCCTCCGGTGTACCTAAAAGCATATTCAGGGAAAACAACGCCGGGAACAGAGGTGAATCACGATTCTCATCAAGGATAAACTCCTGGACCAACAGCAGACCGTCCGGTTCAAGGGCGTCAACGGCATTAGCCAACAGTTTGCCGCAGCCATGCGGCCCCTCGCCGTGCAGGATATGGGAGAGCCAGGCCACATCGAAGCCGTCCGGCAATGGCCCGGCAAGGAAATCGCCAGCGGAAAAATCAATCCGGTCAGCCATAGAGAAACGCTGTAAGGTTGCTTCGGCAAACGGTCGCGTGGTCGGCAAATCGAAAATTGTCGCTCGTAACTGCGGATTGTGCTGACAGAAATGAATCGAGTATGTGCCGGGCCCGCCGCCGAGATCGAGCAGTCGGCGTCGTCCGGCCAGATCGATCTGCGCCGCCACCTTCGGTGCGTTCAGCATCGCCAGGTTGAACATGCCGAGCAGAAAGCTCTCACGTTCGGCATCCGTCGGCTCATGAGACACCCGGTTGCGCACCGGAGCACCTTCGCGCACCGCCTCGTCGAGGCGGCTCCAGCTTTCAACCAAGTGTTGATGGTGCAGGATGATGTGGCCGAGGTAACCGGGAGCGCTACGATCGAGGAACTCGGTGGCAAAGCCCGTGGCAGCGTAGCACCCGCCCTGCTTGTCCAGCAGCTGCAGCGCGGTCAAGGCATCGAGTAGCATGGTCAGGCCGCGTTCGTCGATCCCCAGTCCCGCCGCCAGCTCAGGGGCAGTTTGTGGCTTGGCTGCCAAAGGCGAGAAAAGATCCAGCTTTACCCCGGCATGCAAGGCACAGGTGCCCCAGTAACTCCCCGACAGCTTAAGAAGCTCCGCCGGATTCCAGTTGATTGTCTCCATACAAGCTCCCCTTCAATGTTGCGCCCGCAAAAAAAGGCAATAACGAATCAACCAAAGAAGATATTGTAATATTAGCGAAGATCTCACGTAAAACAATTTTCAAGCGGTAACACACCGAGAAAGTCGGAGGAGACCACGTAAAAGGGACTCAAATGAGTGCCCTGAATCATGACTGACATTAGAACAGGTATTATGTTCCCGAATTCCAGCTCTATATCCCCCAGAGACAGCCTTTTAATGATATCATGGTGATTGTTTAAGCTCACTTTTAGCAACCCTAATCGCATCTATTGGAATCACTATGAAAAAAACTTTTAAAATGACCCACCCAAAGATCAAAGTTCCAAGGCTTGTCGAAGCCATCAAACACGAAGTTAAAAAGTATATAAAGAGAGAACGCAGGAAGCCACTTCCGGACAGCGTAGATTTTTGGGATTTTGATTGCCGCTACGGGTCTGATGAAGAAAGCAGTGAGGTTATTCACCTGTCTGCCATTAACAAGTCTATTTCTCAGGCCGAAGCAGAACAGCTTGAGTCTTTTTATCTGGAGATTTTAGCCAAACCTGGCATTCGAACCAAGAAACCCAAGCAAGAGAAACAAACCGACGGGGAAGATTCTGAGGTTCAGGACGAAGAGAGCGAAGAGTAAAAAAGCAGGGGAATGTCGGACACTCCAAGGATCAACTATCAATCCGCCCATCGGCACGTACCGATGGGCGGATTTTTGCTTTTGGGGCTGAGATTGAATCGGTGACACATTAGTAATGTCCCCGAACTCCAACTCTGCTTGCAGCCTGTCGGACAATCAATGAACTGGCTGCAAATTCGTCTATTTGGTCCATATTTCAGCTCCTTTTCGACCAATAGCTACGGCTATTACTCTCAAATGAGCTAAAATCTGATCTCAAACAACCAAATTTTCGCTTCAGCCCTGATTGTCCGGCAGGCTGCTAGTGCAGCTTTTCGCGCAATTTGACCAGAATCTCTTTACGCTCCTTGAGAAACACACGATAATCGTGCGCGTCTGTATGGGAGATTTCATCACTCAACCTGCTGAGACTCGAGTCCAGGGCATCAGCCAAAACTTTCTCTTCCGCACCATTCAATTCTAACTGCATCATTTTGACCTCCTTTCTTCCGGTAGCACTCATCTTGTTTCCATTTTATCTCAGTGCGGCCCAAGCGCAATGGAGTATCAGGAATCAATGGTTCCATAAAAAGGGACACTACAGGGACACTTCCGGAAGTGTCTCCAATTTACGGAACTCGGAATTCATGGAAATCAGTTATACTATTCCTGAATTGAACAATAATTTTACGGAGAATGTCATGAAACCATTCATTGCCTTACTTGCTGTCGTTCTGTTAGCAGGGTGCGCTACTTCCGCAGAAAATCAAACAGTGCAAATGAACCAGGGTACAAAAGCGGTTGAACAAGCCTATGCTTTATGCAAAGGCAACGTCGATTCAACCCTCGCGGCGATGAGACTCAGTGAGTCTTTTGTGCTGGGTAAAAACAAGAGCACCAATTATCTGAAAAAGATCGATGATGAGAGCTATGCAACTGATGAACAGATCGCTGATATACACGACTACCATGCTGATTTAACAATATGTCGCGATAAGGCTGTCAATGGTTTGCAGGAAGTTAATGCAGACTACGCAGTGCTTGTGTCCGAATATTGTACTGAGGACGACAAAATAACCGCCGATGTTGTAGAAAAGAAAATAACGATAGGAGAAGCGAACAGAAAGGTTAATAAATTAGAGTATTACTTCTCTCTTAAAAGGTAGTGACATGAAAGTGACTCCGGTGACACAAGAGTTATGTGCCTACGGAATTCAGGCCCGGTTAATTAAACAGCGTGTCCCCGATCCTTTTTAAGCATGCCCATAGATAAATGCGGTGACAGTTACTTCATTTAGCACGTGAGCTTGGAAATGAGGTAACTGTCACCGCAAAACGATTTCGATTCACTCCCCCGGACGCATCTGCTCCAGATATTGGCTGGCAATCAGATGAGGATCTGCGACCTGTACGATTTTAGCAAATGCAATGATGAAGCCACGCAGATAAACCGGTGCCGGAAGTTCGGCATAAGTTTCCTGTTCGATATGCCTCAAGAGGGTCTTACTGATCTTGGTCTGATCAACTATTGCAGTTAGCGGGATACCGAGTTTCTGTCGTTGTTGTTGCAGGAACTCTCCGAGCGACGCACCTGGAGCAGGGGTTGCGACTTCAATGCTGCATTGATTTACACGCGGTGGTTCAGCTTTAACTTCTTCAGCTTTAACTTCTTCGGGCGGCCAAAGCCTGTTCGCTCATTGGTTCCTCCCGGGACTTAACAGGTTCATGGTGATATCATCAATCGCCGCGGCAAAAGGGGACTCCGCTTCTGCTTGCAGGAAAGGTTGCCTCTTTTGCACCGAGTGATAGATTCGCTCGTCATAATCAATCACGCCGAGGATTTCAACGTTAAGTTTAAAAAAATGCTGACAAGCTAAAGCGATCTGGCTCCCGAGCTGTCTTTCTTCGACAGTACGAGTCTGATTAATGATAATGCCTGGCCGTAGCCGAGACATCTCTGCTTGCAGATGATCAGCGGCCTGCGGTTGGGTACAACGCAGTGTCTCGATCTGTTGCCAAGGCAGGGAAAGAGACGGATCGGCACTCAACACCAGGCCCAGGTTTTTTGCAGCCTGGGCTAATTTGCGAGTGAGTGCCGCCTTCAAAAAGTGATATACGTTTTCCATAGAGGATGGGGTCGGCACCACGACCAGAATGCTTTGGTGACCCAAGAGGAAGAAATCTAATGAGTTGAAAGAAGAACCAGCACCTATGTCGATGATAACATGCTCGTTGTCGAGGGATGCTGTCTGGCGAAGCAGTCTCTGTTTCTTGGCATGATGCAGGTTCGCTACATCAAGCATCTCTCCCGATCCACTGACCAGGTCAAGACCGTCAATGCCTGTCGGTACAGCCAATTGCTGCAAACTGACCTGTTTACCCACAAACAGATCGCTCAGACCACACTTGGGACGTTGCAACCCGAACAAGGTATGCAAGTTGGCGCCACCGAGATCTGCATCGATAAGCGTACAGCGTCGGTTCTTGCTGGCCAAGCTGATCGCCAGATTGGTAGCAAGGATAGATTTACCGACCCCGCCCTTGCCGCTAGCAATCGCCCAAATCTGTGGGGCGGCCACTTGTTGCAGTCCAGTGTCCACAAAAACCTCCGTCAATTTAGACCTGAAAGGACTGAACCGCTCGGCAAGACACCATACTGTATGTTTTGCATACCTGGCGAACTTGGCGGTGTGCAACGAACGAGCACAAAACAAGTCATATTAGATTGAACTTTACAGCAAAGAATCGAAGCAAATCGTATGCCGTTATTAATCAGCCATTACGTTTGTCGCGCAAGCTACTGTTATACAAGTGATGTCTCATGTCAATGGTCTATCAGGTTTTGTTCGTCCCTTTGAATGGCACACCTGTCATGGCACAAAAACGTGACAGAGCAGAAAGCAAAAAAGGTAAGAAGTTAAGTAGGTTGTTGCCGACAATTAAACCAGACTCTAAACAAAATGGCCGCAACCGACTAAAGTTAAACCCCTAATAATTTGTAAGGAAATAGAAGATGCGGCCAGCCCGGACGCAGCGGGGACACTCAAAAGGGACACTTAATATTAAGTGTCTTTGATCTGCTTGGCAATCATCGCCATGATCATTTTCACCCCTGGGGTTTTTTCAGGATCCGTGAGGGGTAACAGCCTGACCGTCAAACTCTCTTTTTTCTGCGGCAACTCGACAAAAAAACTTTGATTGCTGTTATTTTCGATGGCCAAAGATTCCACGAGCGCCTTGTTTTGGCCTGAATTTATGTATGTGTCCGTCACCTTGAGAATGCCACCGTCGATCTTCGTTGTAAACGGAAGGATGCTATCCAAGGCCTCTCTTACTGAATTGATATTTTCCAAAACGACATGGGGCATTTTGTTCCTCCATTCTCTGTTCAGGGTTCAGGGCTGGCTCAGATCTTCCCCACCGGCGCCAGGTAAAGCGTAAATTCGTTCTCTCCATCAATGTGTAAAAGCGCATCCATCTTCTCCTGATGATAAGCGGCAATAGCACAGGTCCCGGCATGGATCGCCTCGCAGGCCAGGTAGAGGTTCTGGCAGACGTGACCGACATCTATGGCGATCACACGGTGTGCTGCGAGGTCATAGCGCCATTCCATGCGATACGGAAGCACGGTCCAGGCAAAGGTCACCGGAGCTGTGGCGATGAAATCCTGGCCGAGGGTTGCCTCTGTCAGAACTGTTTGCAGCTTCTCCAGCGCATGTTCAAAAACCAGTGCGTGCTCGACCGGCAGATAACGGTAGACACCGCGCTCAAGGGTTGCGACGTTATTCACCACAAGGTAGCTTTCAAAAGCATGCCGACAACCAGCCGAAGGAACGGTTCGCAAGGCACTGCCATGGGCAAAGACTTCGCTGATGCCCTGGGAGGCCCAAAGCAGAAAAGAGAGTTCGGCCAGCGATAAAGGCAGCGGTTGATAATGGCGATGACTGCGACGACGCCCAATCGCATCGACCAGGTCAGTGCCAGCAAAGGCCTTAAATGTTTGGTGGTCGGGCAGCAGGATCATCTCCTGCCCTTCTGAAGGGGGTTTCTGGATGGCTGGCGGCGTTACGCCCAGGTTCTGGTCCGTTTGCCGGAAATCGATCTGCAGACGCAAAGTATCCTGTAAAAAAGCCCGGTGTGCGGCGAACTTGTTTTTATCCATAGGGTGTTAACCTCTGTTGGGATGGGTTTGTTGATATTCTACCAGAAGTCAGGAGGTGGACCGTTTTTTGAAAAATCAAACAACAGAAAAGACGCTGTGTGTCACCCTTTCCCTAGAGCTTATCCCTAGCGCGCATCTTGCCCCGGGCGTAAGAGCCGTGCGACAATCGACAGATGAAAGCAGATGCCCCCAACATCTCCCTGGCCGCGCTGAATTTCGACAACGCCTTCGTCCGTGAACTGCCCGCCGACCCGGACCTCAGCAATCGCGTGCGCCAGGTCCACGGTGCCTGTTACTCGCGCGTTCAGCCGACGCCGGTGGCTGCACCGCAACTAGTCGCCTACGCAGCAGAGGTCGCCGAACTACTCGACTTGCAGCCAGCGAGCTGTACAGGAGAGGAATTTGCCCAGGCTTTTGTCGGCAATCGCCTGCTACCCGGAATGGATCCCTACGCCTGTTGCTACGGCGGTCACCAATTCGGCAACTGGGCCGGTCAGTTGGGTGATGGGCGGGCGATCAACCTGGGGGAGATCATCAACCAGCGCGGTCAACGCTGGGCGCTGCAGCTCAAAGGTGCGGGGCTCACGCCCTACTCACGCAGTGGTGACGGCCTGGCGGTGCTGCGCTCCTCGGTGCGCGAGTTCCTCTGCAGCGAAGCGATGTACCACCTCGGTGTGCCAACCACCCGTGCATTGAGCCTGCTGCTCACCGGCGAGCAGGTCACACGCGACATGTTCTACGACGGCCATCCCAAACAGGAACCGGGCGCCGTGGTCTGTCGGGTCGCGCCCTCCTTCACCCGTTTCGGCAGCTTTCAGATTTTCAGCTCACGCAACGAAATCGAGCCGCTGCGCCAGCTACTCGACTATACCATCAGGACTGATTTTCCCCACCTGGGCGAGCCCTCGGTGGCCGTTTACCTGCAGTGGTTCGAAGAGCTCTGCCGCAGCACCGCGGCAATGATCGTGCACTGGATGCGCGTCGGCTTTGTACACGGCGTGATGAACACCGACAACATGTCGATCCTCGGCCTGACCATCGATTATGGCCCCTACGGCTGGATCGATGATTACAATCCTGACTGGACGCCCAACACCACAGACGCCGCCGGCGGTCGCTACCGTTTCGGCAACCAGCCCCATATTGCCCTCTGGAACCTCGCCCAGCTGGCCAACGCCATCTATCCGCTGATCGAGCAGGCAGAACCGCTGGAGGCGGCACTGCAGATTTATGGGGACAGTTACAAGCAGGGCTGGCAGGAGATGATGGCGCAAAAACTTGGCCTAAAGAACTTCGAGGCGGATACCGATCTGCCTTTGATTTCTGAGCTGGAAAAAGTGCTGCAGCTGGTGGAAACCGACATGACGATTTTCTACCGCAAGTTGGCTGATCTGGCCCCGACAAAAGACCAGGATGATGCCAGTTTACTCGCCCCGCTGCGCGAGGCTTACTACCAGCCGGAGGCTTTGACCGGGCACAACCAGGGGGAAATCGCAGCCTGGCTGCGCAGCTACCTGCAACGGGTCGAAAAAGACGGTTTCGACAGCGATGAACGCCGGCAGTGCATGCAGGCGGTTAACCCAAAGTACGTGATGCGCAACTACCTGGCGCAAATGGCGATCGACAAGTCCGAGGCGGGAGATCACAGCCTGGTCAATGAACTGCTTCAGGTGATGCGGCATCCCTATGCGGAGCAACCGGGATA
>JAAXQF010000320.1 GCA_012974435.1 Desulfuromonadales bacterium
GTGCAACGGGTGGCTTTGGCTCGTGCCTTGGTTCTGGAACCGAAAGTGCTGCTTCTGGACGAACCGACTTCTAATGTTGACAGTAAGAGCCTGCAGGCTTTTGAAACATTGCTCCGCAGATTACCTGACCATGGTGTTACGGTTGTTCTGGCTACGCACGATCTGTTTCTGGCCGAGCGCTTGGGTGGAGAAATACTCCGGATCGAAAATGGTTGTCTTCTCGATAGAACCCATCGATCATCTGACCATAATTCTATCAAGGAGAAAAAGACATGGCTGAAACTTTTGAATGCGCAAGGGCACTGATCCTGGAGAAGGTCTCCCCCCTGTCAGCCGAAATGGTGCCTCTCTGTGACGTAGTCGGTCGGGTGCTCGCCGAAGCAGTGAGGGCTCCTTGTGATCTGCCACGTTGGGATAATTCGGCCATGGACGGCTTTGCGGTCCGCGCTGAAGATTGCGGGGCGTCGCAACCACTGTTGATTGACGGCTATATCCCGGCGGGTAGTACGGCCTTGGGCATCCAGGTCGGCCCTGGAAAAGCAGTCAAGATCATGACCGGCGCACCCACCCCTGAGGGCTGCGATACAATCGTGCCCGTGGAGGAGACCGAAGAAAAAGACGGCCGGGTGCTGATCAAGGGCCGAGTTCAACATGGCGACCATATCCGCGTGCGTGGCGAGGATGTGCAACAGGGTGAGGTTGTTATAGCCGCGGGGAGCATCCTGCGGCCGGCTGAAATCAGTATGCTTGCTTCCTTTGGTATCCAGTCGGTTGCGGTCTTCAGACGTCCTTGGGTAGCGATTCTGTCGACCGGTGACGAACTTGTAGAGCCAGGCGAACCCCTCGGGCCCGGCCAGATAGTCAACAGCAATGCCTATTCTTTGGCCGCAGCAGTCAAGGAGGTCGGTGGCGAACCGCTACTGCTGGGCATTGCCCTCGACAATCGTGAAAGTCTTTCAGAAAAACTGTCAGCAGGACTGCAGGCTGACGTCTTGATTACCACGGCCGGAGTGTCAATGGGCGACCGCGACCTGGTTTGTGAGATGCTTCAGGAGACGGGAGTTGAGCGTCTGTTCTGGAAGGTTGATATAAAACCCGGTCGACCGACTGCCTTCGGTCTCAAGGACGGCAAACCGGTATTCTCTCTGCCTGGGAATCCTGTATCGACTATGGTCACCTTTGAGGAATTTGTCCGGCCCGCACTGCTGAAGATGATGGGACATAAAAGGGTCATCAAGCCGTTCGTCAAAGCGACTCTGAAAGAGACTGCCACGAAGAAATCAGGTCGCGTGCAGTTTCTTCGAGTCCGGGTGGTTGACAACGGCGAGCGGCTGGTGGCTTCTAGCTCTGGTGATCAGAATACGGGGATTCTGCGGACAATGCTTCGCGCAAACGGGATTGCTGTTCTTCCGGCTGATCGGGAGCAGATCGAGGCTGGCGAAGAGGTTGATGTCCACCTGATTGCTGCCATTGACTATCTAGATGCCGACACTTAGGCGCATATGCAAGTTCCAGAAAATACACTGAAACGTTTGTTCAAGGTGATCGTCAGGTCAATCCATCTCGTCGGAATGGCTGGTGTATTCGGGAACGCATTGATGCAGACTTCTGGGCCTGTTTATCTCTCTATCGCAGTAGCCTCTGGGATTGTCCTGGTTATGATGGAGGCCTCTTCTGGCTTGATCTGGTTCGTCCAACTAAGAGGCGTATCCCTTTATCTTAAACTTCTGTTGTTGTTGCTCATGCATCTGAAACCTGAAATCACCATTCCGTGTTTGATCGCTGTGATTGTCATTTCAGGATTCATGTCTCACGCTCCTAGTTGGATCCGTTATTTCTCGTTACAACATGGGCGAGTTGTCCTTTCAGATAATGATTTGCTCGGTTAACGGTTGTTTGCCAGACATGATCCAAGGTTTAAAGCGTGGGCCACTGATTGATGTCTGGACGTGGATATGGCACTGCTCGGTCTGATTAGTCCAGAATATGAGGCTAATTTATTAGAATCTAAAATCGATCAAAACATTCTTCGATAAAGGATATGCATATGAGTTTCAATCATTTTGATGATAATGGCCAGGCGATTATGGTCAATGTTGCTGCAAAAGCACCAACTTTACGCCGTGCGGTCGCATCCGCTAAGGTGTTTCTAAACCGGGATGTTGCCTCGGATATTCAGGATAGGGAAGTCGCTAAGGGAGATGTCCTTGGTGTGGCCAGGCTGGCTGGGATCTCAGCAGCCAAAAAAACTCCTGACTTGATCCCTTTGTCTCATCCTCTTGCGCTGCATCATGTGAAGATCGAATTTGCATTTGATAAGAAGGAGAGTTCGTTGCAGATCCAGAGTACAGTGGAGGCGTTTGAGCGCACCGGAGTGGAGATGGAGGCAATGGTGGCGGCCAGTGTCGCTGCTCTCACGGTTTATGACATGTGTAAGGGCGTAGATAAAAGTATTCGTATTGGCGATATTGAACTCCTGCTTAAAGAGGGGGGTAAAAGTGGTGTTTACCGTAAAAATGAGTAGCTGAGCGAAGATGTATGATCTACCCAAAAGTTCCACAGACAGTATCTTGATAACGAGTGTCTTATGGCTGTATTGAAGTTGATAGAAGAAAAAGGTCTTTTTCGTCCGAAACGGTTGACAGTTTCAATCACGACAAACTGTAATCTGCGTTGTGAGCACTGCTGGGTTGAGTGTGAGGGAGTGGATGGCCAGAGCATCCATGCCCCAACTGACGGTGTAAAACGACTGCTCAAGGAGTTTGTGGATATCGGAGGTGAAGAAATCTGCCTGACTGGAGGTGAACCACTTACGCATCCCGATTTCCCGGAGATCTTATCCTTTTGCCTGGGCATGAACGTGCAGAATATTCATCTGCAAACGAACGCAACTTTGTTGACTGAGAAACTCTTCAAGGTGATGGCCTTGCCGAATACTCCTAAACTTAATTTCCAGGTCAGCCTGGATGGGGGCTCTGCCGCGACTCACGATCTGGTGAGGGGACAGGGTAGTTTTAAACAAGCTGTTTCAGGCATAACTCAATTGGTCGCTCACGGGTATGGCAATAGGACGGTCATTGGCTTTACCGAGATGCAGCATAATTTGCATGAAGTCCCAGAGTTGTTAAGGCTTGCTGCAGAAACAGGCGTCGCCTCAGTTGTTGGATGGAGCCTTGTTCAGTACGGTAAAGCGCAATACACAGAGAATGTGGCTTCGCCGCTGCCAGAACAATATGTTCATTTGCTGGAGCTTTATCATTCGGACCAGGAATTCAGAAACCACTACGAACAGTATGGTTGTTTTGCGGCGATTGAGTGGTTCAAGGGGCGTGAGCAGCCAAGCGATCATACCTGCAGGTTTATAGAAAAACCTTATGTCTCTGCCTCTGGGACATTCTACCCATGTGCTTTGCTCCAGGAAGATACTTTTGCCGCATTCGATTTATATAATCGTCCTCTCGTTGAAGCCATTAAAGAAAAGATTGAGGTTTGGGCGCAGTTGCGTGCAAAGTCCATAAAACGCAGCAAGGAACTGGAATGCTTCAAGGGTTGTGTTGGCGCAAAACATTGTGCTGGTGGATGTTTTGCCAGAGCAGAGGTTGTTGATGGTTCGAAAATGTGTGTTGAAGACAGGTGTGATTTAAGACGTGCCGTTTACGAATGGCATTCTCCAGATTGACCCATCAAGGATATCTGTCTTTTTATGAATATATTGAACTACTGCCACAGCTGACAATAGTTTTCCTGGTGACCATGATGGCCTCTGTAATTGTTGTAAACAAAGGAAAGGGTGAATTGAAATGATTGATAGAAATCAGTTGTACATTAATGGAGAATGGGTTTCTTCTGCGGACAATGGAACGATTGAAGTCGTGAATCCGTTCACAGAAGCAACCATTGCCAAAATTCCTGCTGGATCTTGTGATGATGTTGAGCTTGCCGCTAAATCAGCAAGCCGGGCCTTTCCTGGCTGGGCCAATACAC
>JAAXQF010000019.1 GCA_012974435.1 Desulfuromonadales bacterium
AAGAAATATTGCATAAATTGAGGAGTTGAAGTTACAGGGTGCGCTTACTAAACTAAAGTCATTGTGATATCTAAAATACAAATCATAGCCATTGGTCTGCTTTTCGGACTGCTCAGCTCCGTGGGATTTGCACAGCAGAGTGAAGGCAAGTCGCCCGCAAAACGCACTGCTCAATTTACTGAAGAAGGTAGTGAAGCTTGCATGGTTTGTCATTCCGGGGAAAAAATGCGCGCCATTGCGGCCAGTCCACATGCCAACCCGGACCATCCATCCGCGCCCCGGACTACGCAGGGTTGCGAGGCTTGCCACGGGCCGGGTAGTATTCATGTTTCACGGGCGCATGGTGGACAGGGATTCCCGAAAATGATTACTTTTGGTCGCGGTTCGGAGGTTTCTGCAAGAGAACAACAGATTGACGCCTGCCTGTCCTGCCACTCGGAAGAACTTGACAGCACACAGGCGATTGAGTTTTGGGGTAGTGCGCACGATAGAAAAAATATCAATTGTTCCAGGTGCCACCTCATACATGCAGAGACTGACCCGATCAGTGAAAAGGAGCAGCAACTCACCACCTGCTACAGATGCCATAGCAAGATGAAGGAAGAACACCCCCGATTCGAGGACAAGAGTATCGATTTTGATACTCTTTCCTGTTGGGATTGCCATGATGTGCACAAGGTCAATGACGAAGTTAACTGATTATTTGAATCCACCGTCTGCAAGGAGCGACAGATGAGTTTGCAGATACGTATTAAGCGGGGACTGGATATCCCAATTTCCGGTACGCCGGAACAAACAGCTTACCCGGGACCGCCCATTCAGCACGTCGCCCTGAGCGGTCTGGATTACCCGGGTTTGAAGCCAAAATTACTGGTTGCGCAAGGGGACACGGTCGGTCTCGGCCAATCGCTGTTCGTCGACAAGCGTGACCCTGTGGTCAAGTACAACTCACCTGGCCAGGGTACGGTTGTGGCAATCAACCGCGGTGCAAGGCGAGTACTGGAAACCATCGTCATTCAGCTGGAAGAATCAGGCATCCCCGATTTGAGTTTCGATACCCTGACGGATGAAGAAATCCGGAAGGCGGATCGTGCCAATGTGGCGTCACGCTTACATGAGTCCGGTCTTTGGACCGCATTCCGGACCCGTCCCTACAGCCGTGTCCCGCTTGCGGACAGCAACCCCCGTTCCATCTTTGTTACCGCTGTCGATAGCCGGCCTCTGGCCGCCGATCCCCTGGTCGTGATCCAACCGGAAGCCACTGCCTTTGCCAGTGGTCTGCTGGTGGTGTCACGGTTGACGGCGGGTGCAGTGTACCTGTGCACCGGATCTGGCTGGGATCTTTCAATTCCAGAAATTGAGCAGCTGAAGCAGGTTGAATTCACCGGCCCGCACCCGGCTGGCCTGCCCGGCACGCACATTCACCATCTCGATCCAGTGGGCCCGGATCGCACCGTCTGGCATATTGGCTACCAGGACGTCATCGCCATCGGCAAACTGTTTACCACCGGGAGAATCCACACTGAACGCGTAATTGCACTGGGTGGTGATCTCATCGGTGAGCCAAAGTTGATATCGACCAGGCTGGGTGCATCTACGGACGACATCGTAAAAGACAAAATCCAGGATCCTGACAGCTGTCGCGTGATTTCCGGCTCCGTTCTGACCGGTCGGTTGGCAGAAGGTAAATATGCCTACCTCGGTCGTTACCAAAATCAACTGTCTGTGATCAAGGAAGATAGTCGCAAAAGCCTGCTGGGTTGGCTGGGCCTGATACCGGGGTTATATACCGCTTCATCGATCTTGCTGAAAAGAACAGGACAAAAGCGCAAACGAGCCTTTAGTACATCCCAGAACGGCCGTTTTACCGGGATGCTGCCAGTAGAATTATTTGAAGAAGTGATGCCGCTGGATATTTTGGCGTCCCCTCTGCTGCGCGCCCTGATGGTCAAAGATACAGATCAGGCTCAGGCGCTGGGCTGTCTTGAGCTCGATGAGGAAGATCTCGCACTGTGTTCTTTTATCTGTCCGGCAAAATATGATTACGGTGCCGTGCTGCGTACCAACCTGGAACAGATCGAGAAGGAAGGATGATGGGCGGGATACTCAGGTCTTTTTTGACCATGAAGGAGCGGTTTTTCTGGTCATCGGGCATGGTCACACGCTCGGGACCACACATCCGTGATGCGAACAATGTGCAGCGTCTGTGGAACTACTTTGTAATAGCCAGCCTGCCGGCCTGGTTGATTGGAACGTGGAGTCTCGGTCACCAAACCAACCTTGCGATTGCCGATTTTCAGCTGGAAAGTGTGCCGGGATGGCGCGCGTGGTTATTGAATTACGCTGGAATTGGATTTGACGCATCCAGCGTCATGAGTTGCTTCACCCACGGCTTGCTGTATTTCTTGCCCATATTCCTGCTTGCTTTACTGGTCGGTGCATTCTGGCAGGCTCTTTTCGCCACCCTCAGGCAAAAGCAGCCGGATGAGGGGCTGTTGGTGATCGCCTGGTTCCTGGCGCTGATGATGCCCGCCACCGCACCGATGTACCAGGTCGCAATGGGAATGACCTTTGGTATCGTTATTGGCAAGTTGATTTATGGCGGCTCGGGGCGCTACCTGGTCAACCCTGCCTTGTTGGGCATGGCATTTCTTGTGTTCTCCTACCCGTCACTACTGTTTGGCGTGGGGGCCTGGGTACCGTTGGCAGGCTACGACCAGCCTACTGTGCTGGCATTGGTCACTGATGAAGGGGGGCTTAAGGTCGTATCTGCCGTGGGCTACAATTTCTGGCAGCTTTTTATCGGTGACAAACCAGGCTCAGTTGGCGTGGTATCGTCGCTGGGTGCCATCGTTGGAGCCCTGTTCCTGATCTGGTCGAGAATGGCTTCCTGGCGCATCATGCTCGGCGCGCTGATCGGCCTGGTGGGCTCGGCATTTATTTTCAACGCCATCTTTCCCGGCAACGACATGTTCAGCGTGCCATGGTACTGGCATCTGGTGATGGGGGGATTCATGTTTGCCGTGGTATTCATCGCCACAGACCCTGTAGCCGGACCCATGACGAACCCCGGACGCTGGGGCTTTGGTCTTATGGTGGGTATGTTGACTGTTTTAATTCGAGCCGCCAACCCGTCCTATTATGAAGGCGTCATGTTTGCCATCCTGCTGGCGAGCATGTTTTCACCGTTGATTGATTTCGCCGTGACGGAGATGAATATTCGCCGGCGCAGACTAAGGCTGGAATTCAATGAATAACGATTCATCGATCAAAGCGTTTATGGTGGTGGTGCTGGTTGCGGTGGTGTGTTCCTCACTGGTATCCGCAGCCGTTGTTATCCTGCGCCCAATCCAGCTCAACCACCAATTGCTGGATCGCAGCAGGAACATCATGCAGCTTACCGGCCTGCTTTCTGAGGGTGCTGAACCCGGTGACGAGGAATTGCTGGCGCTGTACAAGAGCCTGGATACCCGCATCGTGGATATCGACACGGGGTCATTTGACAGCACGGTCAATGCTGACACTTTTGACAAGCGCCGGGCCGCCAGCAATCCGGAACTCAGCGTGGCTGTCCCAGCCGAGTATGACCAGGCGAACCTGGGGCGGCGCAGCCGCTACGCACCCGTTTACCTGGTCTGGCGGGAAGACCACCTCGACCGGATTATCCTGCCGATACGTGGCGCCGCGATGTGGTCAACCTTGTACGGTTACCTGGCCCTGGAGGCTGATTTGAACACGGTCGCGGCTGCCACGTTTTATGAACATGCCGAAACGCCAGGATTGGGTGATCAGATCACCCGGCCGGACTGGCTCGCGCAATGGAAGGGGCGGCAAATTTACGACGCTCAAGGTGAACCCCGCTTCGCAGTGAGCGCAGGGCGGGTCGAGCCCGGATCGTTCACGGCACAATATGAGGTCGATGCCCTGAGCGGTGCAACCGTGACCGCAGATGCTGTGACCGCACTTGTGCATTATTGGCTGGGCCCGCACGGCTACCGGCCATTCCTGGATCAACTGCGTGAACAACCACCGGTCCAGAGCAGCCCGGCCCGGGCGGAGGACTCCTGAATATGTCCCTGAGACATTCACTACTGACGCCGCTGCTAAAAGAAAACCCGGTGACGCTCCACGTGTTGGGTATTTGTGCGGCGCTGGCGATCACCAATTCACTCACCTCTTCGCTGATCATGAGTGCAGCGATGACAATTGTGCTGGTCATCTCCAATGCGACCATCAGCATGATCCGGAAACACCTGCCGGGCAGCGTCAGGATCATCGTCCAGATCACCATCATCGCCTCGGCGGTTACCGTGATCGACCAGTTGCTAACCGCCTACCTGCCAGAAACGGCCAGGACCCTGAGTGTCTACATCAGCCTGATCGTCACCAACTGCATCGTGCTGGGGCGGGCCGAGGCTTGCGCGATGAAGAGCCGCGTGGGCACCAGTGTCCTGGACGCGTTGGGGAACGGACTTGGCTACGGCATCGTCCTGGTCATTGTGGCGACGATTCGTGAATTATTCGGGAAAGGGTCGTTAATGGGCTACCGGATCCTGGAACTGGTGCAGGATGGCGGCTGGTTCCAGCCCAATGAAATGCTGATGCTGCCACCCAGCGCATTTTTCATCATCGGTTTCATGGTATGGGTCATCCGCAGTTGGAAACCTGAGCAACAGGAAAAGGCAGATTTTGAACCCATCCCGTTAACCGTGGAGGAAGAGGGCTCGTGAGTAGCTTTATCGACATCTTCTTCCGCTCGGTTTTCCTGGAAAACCTGGCTTTGGCGTACTTCCTGGGCATGTGCACGTTCCTGGCAGTATCGAAACAGATCAAAACCACGCTGGGACTGGGTATTACCGTGATCGTTGTGGAGGGCATCAGCGTACCCCTGAACAACCTGATCTATAACCTGGTGCTGCGTGATGGCGCGCTGGGTTGGGTACAACTGGGACACCTGGATTTCAGTTTCCTGGGCCTGCTTAGCCAGATCGCCGTGATCGCGGCGATGATCCAGATACTGGAGTTGGTCCTGAACCGGTTTTTCCCGGCTTTGTACAACTCCCTGGGCGTCTACCTGCCATTACTCACCGTGAATTGCGCGATCCTGGGTGCCTCGCTATTCATGGTGCAACGTGATTACAATTTCACCGAAAGCGTGGCTTATGGCCTGGGCGCGGGTTTTGGCTGGGCGCTGGCTATCGTGGCACTGGCGGGTTTGCGGGAGAAAATGAAATACTGTGATGTCCCTGATGGTCTGGCGGGCCTGGGAATCACATTCATTACCACCGGCCTGTTATCGCTTGCCTTCATGGGTATAGCGGGGATTCAATTTTAACATGGGTGCCGTGCAGGAAATTGTATACAGCGTATTGGTGTTCACCGGTATCCTGGCGCTGCTGACACTGCTGATCCTGTGGGTCAGGGCCCGCTTGGTGCCACAGGGCGATGTCAATATCAATGTGAATGACAAACTGGATCTTCCGGTGCGGGCAGGCGGCCGGCTTCTTGGGACCCTCGCTGATGCCGGAATTTTCGTGCCTTCGGCCTGTGGCGGCGGCGGGACCTGTGGGCAGTGCCGGGTGAAGGTGCTCGAAGGTGGCGGATCATTGCTGCCAACGGAAGCCTCGATAATTTCAAAACGGGAAGCCGCCGAAGGTGAACGCCTGGCCTGCCAGGTAACTTTCTCCCAGGACCTGCGAATCACGGTACCTGATGATGTGTTTGGTGTGAAGAAGTGGGAGTGCACCGTACGATCAAATGACAATGTCGCCACCTTCATCAAGGAACTGTTGGTGGAACTTCCGACCGGCGAAACGCTTGATTTTCGCGCCGGTGGTTATATCCAGATCGAATGTCCTGCGCACAAATTGAGTTACTCTACGATCGATATCCAGGAAGAATACCGGGGCGACTGGGAACGCTTTGGCCTGCTTGAACTGGAATCCGTTGTGGACAAACCGGATATGCGTGCTTATTCCATGGCCAATTACCCGGAAGAAAACAAAATCGTCATGCTCAATGTGCGTATTGCCACGCCGCCGCCCAATGCGCAGGGCACGGTTCCGCCGGGCGTGATGTCCTCCTATATTTTCAACCTGAAACCGGGGGACAAGGTGACGGTTTCCGGCCCGTATGGAGAATTCTATGCCAAGGACACGGACGCCGAAATGGTTTTTATCGGAGGCGGAGCGGGTATGGCACCCATGCGTTCACACATTTTCGACCAGCTCAGACGTTTGGACAGCCAGCGAAAAATGACCTTCTGGTATGGCGCCCGTAGTTTGCGCGAAGCATTCTACACTGAAGAATTTGATGAACTGGCTGCCGCTCATCCCAATTTCAGCTGGCACCTCGCGCTGTCTGATCCCCAGCCCGAAGATGACTGGTCGGGTCCGGTCGGTTTCATCCACGACGTGCTGTACGAACAGTACCTTAAACAGCACGCCGCCCCGGAAGACTGCGAGTATTACATGTGTGGCCCGCCCATGATGAATGCCGCAGTGATCAAGCTGCTGGATGATCTTGGTGTTGAGGAAGAGAACGTGTTACTTGATGACTTCGGGGGTTAGGGCCTGATGATAACTTTCATTGGAACACTGATTATCGTGCTGGCTTGTTGCCTGGCGATGGGTCTGGGCCTGCTTTTCACCGGAAAACCCTTGTCCGGCGGTTGCGGCAAGAAGGCGCCAGGTACACCTCGATGCCATGCTTGCCCGAAGCGGCACAAGAAAATTCGCAAGGATGAGCAGTTTGCAGGAGAATCCGGATGACGAGGTCAATGCTGGTTAGGGATCACATGTCAAAAAACGTGGTTACACTTGACCCTGAAATGGAAATTTTGCGCGCCGGCCACACGCTGGTCAATAACGATATCTCTGGTGCACCGGTGCTGGACAAGCACGGCGTTCTGGTGGGGATACTCAGTGAGCGGGATTGCATGCGTGTGGCTATACAAGCGGATTACCATGGAGTTCCAGGCGGTCTTGTCAGGGATCACATGAGCGTGAATCCTCAATTCGTCGATCCGGAGGAAAGTATTCTGGACCTTGCACGGTTATTCCTGGACGGACGCTTCCACCGTTACCCTGTGCTGGCCAACGGTCAGCTGGTCGGTGTGATCAGCCGCCGCGACGTGATGCGGGCCATGAGTGAGTTTTATCCCTTGTGAGCGTGGACAGAAAATGCCTGGTTTCAGATTGAGTGGAAACATGACAGTTATTTCTGTTATAGCGATATTGCTGTGTTTCGCTTTGACAGAACCGGTACTGGCCGCCGGGGCGGAGGAATCCGCGTTGGCAGCCGAATATTCCAGGGGCGCAAAGCAGTGTATGAACTGTCACAAGAAGCTCAAGGGAAAAGAGACGGCACATCATGTTTCCCTGTCCAGGATGGATTCGTCTGCCGGTCCAGCCTTTCCAAAGGCCGATGGCGAACATTACTGCGAAGCATGTCATGGTCCGGCTGCAGCCCACACGAAAAGACAGGCCGGTGGCGGTCGTGTACCACCACCGATGAGTTTCAGCCAGAATACACCGGCCCAGGAAAAGAACACCGTATGCCTGGTTTGCCACGATGATGCGTCCAGGTCCCACTGGATGGGCAGTCCTCATGACATCGAGGGTACGGCTTGCGTGGATTGCCATGGCGTCCATGCAGAATTCGACCCGGTGCTTTCGCTGACAACCCAGCCCGGCATCTGTTATGACTGCCACGAAGACAAGAACAACGCAGAGCAAGCCGACCAGGCACTGCATATCATTGGAAACGACCGGGTGAGTTGCTCATCCTGTCACGACCCACATGCCGAACTAGATACAATGCTTTGCATTAATTGTCATCAGCAGGATACAGAAACCTTTGCCCGTCAGTCCCCTAAAGCCCGGGTTTTCCATACCACAACGATTAAAAATAATCTGTCTTGTTTGCGATGTCATAACGGTGTTGCCCACGGTGTGCCTGGCTGGGTAGCAGACATCAAAGAACAGCAACAACAAATGGACGATTAGGGTCATTGTCAGGCAGGCAGAAACACTAAAGAGCATAGTTTTCCACAGAGATTACGGAATGAAATTTAGCCAGACATTTTCCATCATAATCACACTGCTATTGAGCAGCGTTTGCTTTGCAGATTCTGAGCAGGCCATTCAACTGACTCCGCTGGGGGGTGGTGAAAAAGCTTGCCTGGAGTGCCACGATAATATCAAGGTTAACTCTATATTGAACACCCCCCATTTTGTCACTGCCGACGCTCGCACCCCCGCAGCCAACCAGGCTTGCGAGGCTTGTCACGGCCCGGCCAGAGAGCATTCTCTGTACCCGCAGGAAGTATCCGCAATGCGTTTTGGCGCGCAATCCAATTCGAGTGCTGAAGCACAAAGTGCTGTCTGCCTGTCTTGTCACCAGAGGGATCATATTAATTGGGGAAACAGCACTCATGCGGGTGAGGACGTGGGTTGTGTATCCTGCCACACCGTGCATACACAGCGAGACATGGTACTGAACCCCATAAGCCAGACAGACGTATGTTTCACCTGTCATCTACGGGAACAAATGGAGGTCAACAAACCCTACCGGCACCCTGTCAGGGAAGGGGCGGTCACCTGCACCGACTGTCACAACCCTCATGGTTCCAACGGACCATCGGCTCTTGTGATGACTTCGGTGAACGAAACATGTTATCTGTGTCATACCGAGAAGCGAGGGCCCTTTGTTAACGAGCATGAGCCGGTACAGGATAATTGTGTCAATTGCCATACGCCACATGGTTCAAACATTGAGAACCTGCTGATTGTGCGGCCCCCATTTCTCTGTCAGCAATGTCACTCGGATCACAGCCATGCCAGGGAGGCCTACGATTTTGAAGATCTGCCTGGCGGTTCAGGGCGCCGCCAAAATCGTGTGGTCGGTGGCTCCTGTGTGAATTGCCACAGTAATATTCACGGATCAAACAAGCCAGGTGCGCGCTCATTCCGGGAATGAGCCTGACTGAATGACTGATAAATCAATGGTGCTTAGCGGAAATGGTAATGAACAAGTTTAAAATTGCTGTAGTCAGTGCCACATTGACGGTCATGCACATACCGGGCTCCCAGGCGCTTGCCGCACAAGAGAATGACGACGTAAGTACAGGCACGGTTGAAATTGTTGCCCAGGAGAATGCCGGGGAAAGTACAAACAGCGTTGATACTGACGCAAAAGATACCGCCAACACAGCCGCGGACGCCGTCGCCGACGAAACCACAAACAGCGTTGACCTCGCATACATATATGTGGATAACCCGAATGGAAAATTTGGTGAGTACAACGGGTTTGATGAAGACCATAATTATATCGTGCTCGGTCTGGACTGGTTCCTTAGAAGTAAAGAGGCTCCTGAGCAATACTGGGATGTGACCATTCACAACCTGGGCCTGGCAACCTTTTCGGTCAAAGCTGAATATGGCAGACAGGGTAATTATCGAATTCGGGGGGGCTATGAGCAGTTACAAAAAGTTTACCATGATGACGCTTTGACAATTTATGATGACGACCTGGATGAACTGCCCGACCCCCGGGACATAAGCACAAGTACAAAACGAAAAACAGCCAGTATTGGATTTGATAAATTCTTCAATTCCCAGTGGGAACTGAAGACAGATCTCAGGTCACAACAAAAGGAAGGCCAAAGACCCAGGCCTGTAAATGGCGGTTTGATTGTTCCCCAGGATATTGATTTCAAGCATGATGAATTTGAGGCGTCACTCACCTACGCCACTGAAAAAGCGCAAATGGTACTTGGCTCTTATTTTTCAGATTTCAGTAATGCTAATGACCTGATCCTGAATACGGCGGCAGAACCCGGTAATAATTTCTATAAGTTGAGCGCCAATGGGGGCTTTACGATCAGCAATACAAGTCGCATCACAGGCTATCTGGCATATTCAAATGGCGAGCAGAATGACAAATTCAGCAGATATGGCATTGAAAGCGGAACCTACTCCACAGATTCGCTAAATGCTGAGTATGACACCATCAATGCTCAATTTGCTTATCGTAACCGGCTCACCCGAAAGCTTGATCTCGACCTTAACTATCGTCTTGAGAGCCGTGACAATGACACCCTTTTGTACAACGATTTTCCGGCTGATAAAAACAATAAATCATATGAATGGGATAAGCAAAAACTGGATTTAAGACTTCGTTATCGCTTGCCGGCACGCTGGCGTTTACAGGGTGGTGTTCAACTTGCTGACAATCGGTACGAAGTAAACAAATCACCCAGGTCTACCGGTCGTTTGACGGAGCAGGCAGCCAGGCTGAAAGATGATACGGACGAACTGACCGTCTGGGCGGAAATTCGTTCTCCCATGGTTGCAGGCTTTTACGGCAACTTGAAATACGGTCACAGCGACCGCGATGCAGACCTTGACCCGGTACGAGAGGAAGCGGCGACAGTAGATACGGGAGGTGTGGCATTATCTTTTTATCTCATCCCCAGAGTACGGGACAAAATTGACTTATTGCTTAGCTACTCGATAAGCGAAAGCCTCAGCGCCGGATTCAATCTCAGTGTGATTGAAGATGATTACGACGCGATAGCATGGGCAAGCCTTGATAGCCGGGAAAGCAACATATACACCCTGGATATTACCTACTCCCCAAGCACCGACTATTCGTTAAACGTTTATGCAGGTATTGAAAACTACGAGATTGAGCAATCAGGGTTTGGCACACTCGGTAATGACAGCACTCAATGGGAATACGAAACAGAGGACGAAAGTAAATTCTTTGGCATTACGGGCCGGGCCAGTGCTTTTTCCGGCATGGTTGATTTCAGACTGAACTATCGTCACCAGCAAGGGGATGCACAATATGAAACCCTGGACCCCAGCAATGTCTCTGGCGCCTTTTCAGATCTTGAAACAACCATCAGCCGTTTCACTCTGGAAGCGGATATTTTTGTGTCCCGCGATTTTATTATCAATATCAGCTATCTCTATGAAGATTATGACAGTGATAGCTGGGTCTGGAAAAACGATTATGATGAACCTGGGCCTACCTATTTTGATACACTGAATTATGGCTACGACAGCCCTGACTATGTCACCCACTTATTTATGATTGCTGCGTCATACCGATTTTAAGTTCATGTAAATATGAACAAACCAGATCTCGACATCGAGTACCTTCAGACTTTGTCTGGACAACACCGTGACATCTTGCAAACCAATCGCCAGAGCATTTTGCCTTCAGCCGGGGATATCAGCACGGCGCTGGACGATTACTACGACTCGATGAGCAAAGTAATCACGAGTCGACGCAGCCGGGCGCAACCTTGATCGTGTTTGCAGATGTGACGCTGCAGAGCTGGCTGGCTGCGGGTATCATCCTGATGCCGATACTCTCGGCAATACTACTCTTTGCCAGGCGCAAATCCTCCGCACATGCCGGGCTCGTAGGTGCAGCCGCCTCGGGCTTGTCCCTGGCAATAATCGCCTATCTGCTTATTACGCAAGTACAGGGTGTTTATGTTTTGTGGGAGTGGGCGCCGGATCTTAATGTCATACTCTCGTGGCGTCTGAATCAGGGCACGCTGGCCATCGCAGCGCTGGTTGCTTTCGTCGGTGTCCTGGTCATGCATTTTGCCGGTGCCTACTTCGGCGATTCACACAAGGGCCGGCGTGCCATCGCCACGCTTTCTTTGTTCCAGGCTTCGATGCTGGGTTTGATCCTGGCTGATAATCTGTTTGTACTTTTCACTTTCTGGGAGCTCACGGGTTTGTGCTCCTTCTTCCTGATCAACACCGACGCAGACAAGCGGGCTGATACATTCGCAGCCGCTCAGCAGGCCTTGATCGTGACGGTCGGCGGCGCACTGCCAATGCTGCTGGGCTTTATCTACCTGGCATCTGTTGGAAGCGCGAGTCTAACCGAACTCTACGCGCTCGAACTACCCGTTGCGGCACAAACAATTGCATTCCTGCTGATTTTGCCGGGTGTGCTGACCAAGAGCGCGCAGTTGCCGTTACATTTCTGGCTTCCCGGCGCCATGGCAGCACCAACACCGATCTCCGCATACCTGCACTCGGCAACCATGGTCAAAGCCGGTCTTATTCTTCTCATCTACATGTTTCCAGTGGTTGGAGGTACATGGTGGTGGTCAGCTCTTCTCGTTCCCATCGGCGGTTTCACTTGTATCTGGGGTAGTTATCGTGCGCTGGGTCAGGATGACATCAAGCTGCTGATGGCCTGGTCAACCGTTTCTCAACTTGGCCTGATGGCATTGACCATCGGGCTGGGTACGGACCTGGCCATACGAGCCGGAATTTTATACCTGTTTGCCCATGCGCTGTTCAAGGCGGGCCTGTTTATTTCGGTCGGAGGAATCGATCACGCTGCACACACGCGTTTGCTGACCGAACTTGGTGGTCTGCGCAAGAAGACCCCCGCGTTGTTTTGGTTCGTCCTGATCCTGAGTGGCTCAATGGCCGGACTGCCACCGTTTGCAGGGTTTCTGTCCAAGGAACTGGTGCTCGAAAAGCTCATGATGATGGAGCCATTGATTCACGATTTCGCAGTGACTGCCATCGTGCTGGGTTCGATCGGAACAGTCGCCTACACCGCGCGCTTCTTTCTTGGCACATTCGCCGGTTCACCCCGGGGCGATGGCGCCACCAGGGCACACTCACCCGGATTCGGTTTTTTACTGGCACCCGCGATCCTCGCGGCGCTTAGCCTGGCGGCCGGAATAGGTGCGCAATGGGTGGATCTCTGGTTTCTCGAGCCGGTCAGCCGGGCGCTGGTAGGTTGGGAAATTGACGCACCAAAACTTGCGCTCTGGCACGGTATCACGACACCCCTGGTTTTAACTGCCGGTATATTGACGGCAGGTTGGTTTCTGTTTCGCCGATTGGCGGGTCGCGGCTTGCCGGCAGGTCCCAAAGCATTTAGTGGGCCGGTTCTGTTCGAGCGTTTCCTGACTTCGTCCCAGGCCCTCGGTGGTCGCGTGAGCCATGTGCTCGCGGGCTTGTCGCCGAGCGTTTATTTCGGTTTGTTGCTCGTGTTCGGCCTGGTGTGGTCGGTACCGCTGACTGGAAGTCTCAGTGGCTTTTTCAATAACAGCTGGAGTTTTGGTGGAGTACTGGTGCTGATCATTCAGTTTCTCGCAATCGCCGGGCTCATTTTGCTGCCCGGTCGTCTTGCAAGGGTATTCCTTCTTTCGGTGGCCGGCTTCACGGTGGCGCTGCTTTACCGGCTCCTGCATGCGCCCGATATTGTACTTACGCAACTATTGGTTGAAGTGCTGACGGCAGTGTTCTTCGCACTGGCGATACGTTTCATAGCCAGCCAGGAAAGCCCGTCGCCCATCGGGCTCAACTGGGTTCGATTGGCCATTGCTTTGCCGATCGGACTGGTCGGGGCAGCGCTGGTTTTTGCCCTCAACGGTCAGCCGCCGGACCCGCGACTGCCGGATTACTATCTCGAAGCTGCGCCCACGATCGCCAAGGGGTTCAATGTTGTCAACGTCATCCTGGGGGATTTCCGTGGGCTGGATACGCTGGTCGAAACCGTGGTGGTCATACTCGCTGCACTTGGTGTTGGTGGGCTGCTGCTGGGTGAGCGAAGCGGACGCGGTAGCGAAGCAAAAGCCAGCTTCATGGTCCAGCAACTCACACGGCTCATCTTGCCGTTGTCCTTCTTGCTGGCGCTGGCCTTACTGCTGAAGGGACATAACGCACCGGGTGGAGGGTTTGTCAGCGGACTGTCGTTTGCAGTCGCCGCGATACTTGCATTTGCAGCCTTTGGTACACAGGCGTTTCGGGCGCGGATTCCAGTTGAGCCGGAGCGACTGGCGGTCTTCGGTGCGGTGGTCCTGATTATCTCCGCCTTGATTCCGATGACCCGGGGTGAGCCCATGCTGACCCATTGGCACGGGGTTTTCTCGCCCATGGGAATATTTACGATCAAGTGGAGCACGACGCTGTTTTTTGAAATTGGTGTGGTCCTGGCTATCGCGGGTGGCCTGACAGCTGCGGCGATTAAGCTTTGGGAAATTCCCAATGTTCAAAGCGGGAGCGGGGGCAAGACGCCATGATTCCGGTGGTTGCAACTTCGGTCTTTTTATTGCTATCGGCGGGCGTTTATCTGCTACTGCAC